>ONWZ01000030.1 GCA_900321645.1 uncultured Eubacteriales bacterium
AATGGATAGAACTTTAAGTTTACTTACTGATACTACTGAGATGACCAACAAGAATGTAACAATAAATATTTATGCTAAAGATGAAATGTTTGATTATTTAATCTTACCAAATAATAATAAAACAAAAGAAAGAATATCAACTTATGAAGTAAGTAGTAATGGAACATATAAATTTGTAATGTATAATACCAAAGGAGAATCAAAAGAAAAGAGTATTACGATTAGTAATATCGATAAAGAAAGCCCTAGTGGAAGTTGTTCGGGGTATTATAAAAGTGGCATAAGCCAAATTGAAGTCAAAGCAAATGATAATGTGGGGATAGGAAAATACATAATTGATGGGACTACTTATACCAGTAGTAGTATCAAGTTAAATAAAGAAGTATCAAGTGTCAATATTACTATCTATGATAAAGCAGATAATAGTAAAGCCATTAGTTGTAATTTAACGGATAAAAATCCTAAGACAACTACCACGACAACTACCACGACAACAACTAAAACAACAATACAAGTAACTACCGGGGTACCATTAACTGATGTTCCAGAAATTAGTTCAAAGTATCCATCGAGAAAATATAATAAGAATATAACGCTAAATTATTATAAAGGGAAGAAGGGCTTTTCTTATTGGATGTATGTTCCAGACAATGCTACAACCAATTTACCATTAATAATCTTTCTTCCAGGTTACGGTAGCCCTCAAGGCAATGACTATTACATGAACGATCCTGTAAGAAAAGGAGCCGGTATAGCATATGGCCCTATTAGGGATGTAATTGACTATGGCTATTCTTATAATGCAATTGTTATTCATGCTCAATTACCAAAAGACAATAAAGTATATGATTATATTTCATCATATGTTTCATTAATTGATCGTATCGCAGAAGTTTATAAAATAGATAAGAAAAAAATTAGTGCGATGGGTTTATCACATGGTTGCTATGGTGTAGGTTATTTTGTTGAAAAATATCCCACTTATTTATCGGCAGCGGTTCCAATGGGATGTAATTTGCAGATTTATGATGCTAAAAAATTCACATCAACACCATTATGGGCTTTCTCAGGTAAAGGAGATGGCTTGAAAGAAATGCCCAAATTTGTTGATGAAGTAAATTCATTAGGTGGCAATGCCAAATTTACTCATCCAGATGGCGCTCCACATCACCTAATGAAAAAAGAATATTCGGTTTTAAGAGATAAAAAATATAAAATCATTGACTGGATGATTAGTCAAACAAGAAATTAATATTAAAAAATAAAAAAGTAATGCAATTTCCTATAAATTATGTTATTATATTAGAGAAAGAAAGGGATATATATGGATGATATTTTATTAAGTACTGAAGAAAAAATGGAATCTACCATTATTTCGTTAGAAAATAGATTTACTAATGTTAGAGCAGGTAGAGCTAATCCTAGTATGTTAGATGGTATTGTGGTTGAATACTATGGAGTATCAACACCACTAAAACAATTAGCTAATATTTCAGTACCAGAAGCTAGACAATTAATGGTTAAACCATTTGATAAATCTATTCTTGGTAGTATTGAAAAAGCCATTTTTGAAGCTAATCTCGGTATTACACCAAATAATAATGGTGAATGTATTTTCTTAGTAATACCACCACTTACTGAAGATAGACGTAAAGAACTTGTTAAACAAGTAAAAACGATGGCTGAAGAAGGACGTATTGCTTTACGTAATATTCGTCAAGATGCTAATACGGCAATTAAGAATTTAAAATTACCTGAAGATGAAGAAAAATATGGTAATGAAGAAGTTCAAGAATTAATCAATAAATATAATAAAATTATTGATGACAAATTAAAAGAAAAAGAAAATGATTTGATGACTATATAGGTCTAGATGGGGGATTTATGGAACGCAGACCAATATATATACCAACAGAAGAAGATATATATAGATTACAACAAATAAAAAATAGTAATGATATTAATAAAGTTGATATTTATGGGTATCTTGTCGCTAAAGCCGTTGAAAAATTAATTATTGATTTTAATTTTTTAAGGTATAAAGATATCCCCGTCGTAGATATTCCAGAAATAATTCATGGGGTATGTAGTATTTATCCAAAAGAAGTATATAATTCAGAGATTGCTAAATATGATGCTGATTTATGCCATAAAATACTAAGTCGGAAAATAGATCCTGAAGTAACTAAATTAGATAATTTAAGCATGTTCGCCCCAAGCGTACAATTTAATCGCACAACCATAAGCATAGTCCTTGATATTTTAGATGATAAATTAAAGGAAAACCCTAAATATCGTTTCATTTATGATAGTAATGGATTGTTAGATGCTATATTTGGCGTTGATTATCAAGAGTTTTTATCTCAACCATATTATAATAAAGAGAAATTAATTCATCTTGATCCTATCTATGCAATAAAATTTGATTCTAGAGGATTAATGCCTGAGATTATATCTTCAGACGAAAGACTTATCAATTATCGCCTTGGTTGCTTATTAAATGAAGGTATTCGTAAGTATAAAGAAAGATATGATTTAGGTGAATATATCGGCTATGACTATGAAGAAGAAGATATGACTAATCCTAAAAGTAATCAAGTAAAAAAATTAATTAAATATTTACATATTAAATAAACGATGATTTGGAAATAGTAATACTAATTATTAATTTATAGAGAGTTAGTGTTTGGTGAAAACTGACAATTAATAAAGTATGAATTCACCCAATGAGTTTAAACGTTAACTACGTTACAGTTTTGAGTGTATAACGAAAGTTATAAATAAAGGTGGTACCGCGATAATTCGTCCTTTAATTTATAACTTTTTTCTATTATAAGGAGGAAATATGAATAAAGAAAAATTAGATGCCGTTTATGAACAAGGCTTAACTAAAATAGCTAATACTAAAGATATTAATGAATTACAAGAAGTACGAAAAGATTTAACTGGTAAAAAAAGTGAATTATCGGAAATACTAAAGAGTATGGGAAGTTTAACTCCTGATGAACGTAAAGAAGTAGGCTTGAAGGCTACTGAAATAAGAAGAGTTTTCGAAGAAAAATTAGCCGAAAAAGAACAAGCTTTGATCAATTCTAAAAGCGTTTTAGATGAACCATTGGATTTAACTTTACCAGGAATGAAAATAACTGAAGGGAGCCTTCATCCCGTAACACAAATGTGCTATGATTTAAATGATGCCTTTTTATCATTAGGTTTTGAAGTGTATGAAGAAGATGATATCAGTAGCGAAAAATTTGCTTTTGATAATTTAAACTTTGCGGCTGATCATCCTGCTAGACAAATGATGGATACTTATTGGATTGAAGGTACTGAAAATAAAAGTGCTAATGAAAGACTATGTTTAAGACCACACTTAACTGGTGCTTCAGTAAGATATTTAATGAAACATGGAGCTCCTGCTAGATTTGTTTATCCAGGTAGAGTATATCGTAACGAAGATGTCGACTCTGGCCATGAAAGAGCCTTCTTCCAATATGAAGCATTGATAGTTGATAAAAACATTTCATTTTCATCAGGTATGGTTATGATTAAAACCATTCTTGAAAAAGTCTTTGGTAGAGAAATCAAAGTCCGTATGCGTGAAGGCTTCTTCCCATTCGTTGAACCTGGATATGAAATTGATATGGAATGCCTAGTTTGTGGTGGTAAAGGCTGTAAAGTATGTAAACATAATGGCTGGTTAGAGATTATGCCGGGTGGCGTAATTCATCCAAATGTGTTAAAATCAGCTGGCTTAGATCCAGAAGAGTGGACTGGTTTCTATATTAATATTGGTTTAGAAAGGTTAGTAATGATGCGCTATGGTGTCGATGATATTAGACATTTCCATAGTGCAGACATTCGCTTCTTGAAGCAATTTAAGTAGGAGGTAAAATATGCGAGTATCATTAAATTGGATTAAAAAATATATTGATTTACCAAAAGAAATAGATGCCAAACAAATTGCTTATGATTTGACACTACGTACTGTGGAAGTTGAAGCTGTTGAGAATACTGAAGATAAATTCCACGATATCGTCGTTGGTAAAATTTTGGAAGTAAAAGCTCATCCCAATGCTGATAAATTAAGAATATGTATGACTGATATTGGTGAAGACAAACCCGTTCAAATTGTTTGTGGTGGCTCTAACTTGTATGTTGGTGAATATGTTGTTGTATCTAAACCGGGAGCTGAAGTATATTGGCATGGTGAAGGAGAACCAGTTAAAATTGAAGAATCTAAAGTTCGCGGTGAATTATCATATGGGATGATCTGCGGAGCTACAGAAGTATTCTTAGAAAAATTATTTCCACCTAAAGATATGTATGAAATTGTCGATCTAAAAGGTATCGATTGTAAACCGGGTGATAGTGTTGCTAAAGTTACTGGCTTGGGTGATACCATTTTAGAAATTGATAATAAATCACTAACCAATAGACCAGATTTATGGGGCCATTATGGAATTGCAAGAGAATTATCAGCCATCTACCATGTTCCCCTAAAAGAGTTGCCTAAAGTAACTATTGATAAAAATTTACCAAAGTATGACATTGAAATAAAAGAACCAACTAAATGTCGTCGTTATGTTGGCGTTGAAATTGAAAATGTTTGTGACAAACCATCTCCAATGTGGATGCAAACGCTAATCACTAATTGTGGCATGCGTCCAATTAGTGCAATTGTCGACATTACCAACTATGTTATGTTAGCAGTTGGCCAACCAACTCATGCTTTTGATAGGACTCATGTAAGTGGTCATAAAATAATTGTTAGAAATGCTAGAAAAGATGAAGAATTATTGCTACTTGATGATAATACGATTAGCCTTACCGAAGATGATCTAGTTATTTGTGATGAACACGATGCTATGTGCTTAGCGGGCATCCGCGGTGGTAAAAAAGATTCTATCTTACCAGAAACAACTGGTATCTTGCTTGAAGTAGCTAATTTTTCAGCTAGTACCATTAGAAAGAGTGGTAAAAGATTTGATGAAAAAACTGATTCATCAATTAGATATGAAAAAAACATCGATACTGAAAGAGTAGATGAAGGTTTAAATCTAGCATTAACTTTAATTAAAGAAATCTTCCCAGAAAGCAAAATTATTGCTTATGGTGATGAATATCCAGTAAAAACCGAAAGAGCAAAAATAGACGTATCTGAAGAATTCTTAAATGTTAGACTAGGTAAAGTTTTACCTAGAAAGACTATCGAAGATGTTTTAACAACATTAGGTTATGATGTTATATATAAAGATGAAATCTATCATGTTACTGCTCCCGTATGGCGTTCTACTGGTGATGTGTCAATTAAGGATGATGTTATGGGTGATATCGCAAGGCTTTTGGATTATCAAAGTTTTGAACCCCAACCATTAACTATTAGCTTTGAACATGCCGTAAGACAAAACAAAGTACTATTAGAAAGAAGATTAAAAGAATATTTAGCTTATCGTTGTGGTTTCAATGAAATATATACTTATCCTTGGATCGATATTAAGTATATTAATGCCGCCAAGATCGATACGACAAATGCCGTAAGATTAGCAACTCCACCAGCCCCAGAATTAGCTAACTTAAGAAGCTCCTTAATTCCTGGTATGCTTGAGGCTATTGCTAAGAATTTAAGATATAATGAATCATTTAGATTATTTGAAATGACCCAAGTATTTGAAAAAGGGGAGTATCATGAATCAACGGAAGATGAAACCCTTCCAATTCATAAGAAATATTTAATTGGTTCTATCGTTGGTAAAAACCCTAAAGAAATATTCTATGAAATCAAAGGTGTTATTGAAAATATAGCTAAATATACTCATATGGAAAAGTTATCATTAACCCAAAAAGAAAAACCATCTTGGGCAGATATCAATGGCTATTTAAATATTACTTTAAATGATGAAATCATTGGTAGTTTAGGCTTAGTTTCCTTAGCAACTATGAATGAATCAAAAATCAAACATACTAATGTTGCAATCTTTGAACTTAATGTTGATAAATTAAATCCATTACCATCAAGAACTAACAAATTTATCCATTTACCACAAGTACCATTAGTAACTCAAGACTTATCAATTTTAGTAGATGATAATATTACTTGGGATGAAATAAGTATGTATATTAAGAAAAAAGTATATGAATTAGAATTTGTGGAAGAATATCGTGGTAATCAAGTTCCTGAAGGTAAAAAATCAATTACTTTACGTGTTAAATTAGGTGATGGTCTTAATACCTTAACATCCGAAGAAATTACTGAAAAAATGAATAGTATTATTAAAACATTAACAAATCAATGTCATGCCACAATCCGTGAAGAATAAAAAATAGTTAATTACTTAACTATTTTTTTCATGTCTATTGGTAATTCACTTTCAATATGAATTAACTTTTTAGTTAGCGGATGAATAAATTCTAATATGTTGGCATGCAAACATAATCTTTTAACGGGATTAGTTTTGCACTTGTATTTCTTATCCCCAACGATGGGATATCCCCGTTCACTTAAATGAACTCTAATTTGATTTCTTCTTCCTGTATCGATAAATACTTGTACTAAACTGTAACTATTATTATTTTTAATAACCGAGTAGTGGGTAATGGCTTCTTTTCCCTCTTTAGCGGAATATATGAATTGTTGTTTATTTTCTTTTAAGAATGTATGAATTGTTCCAGAACCGTTCATCTTACCATCAACGATAGCAAGATATCCTCTTTTTTTAACAATTGTATTCCAATTATCTTGCATCTTATCCCTAATCTTTTCATCTTTACAAAACAAGAGAATTCCAGATGTATCTTGATCTAATCTATGGACGACAAAAATATATTTATGGTCATTCCTTTTAACATAATCAGAAACCATTCGATAAGCTGTTATTACTTTTTCTTTATCATTTGAAATTGATAAAAGGCCTTCTGGTTTATTGATAGCAATTAAACAATCATCTTCATATAAAATTTCTAAATTATAATCATTTATTTTATTTTTGGTATATGTTATTTCAATCTTATCATTATCATGAAGGAGAAAACTACTATTGGTAATGACCTTATTATTTACTTTTACCATGCCATTTTTAATATAGTTTTTAATTGTTTTATTTGATAAATCTTTCTTAAAATTACTAATACTTTTAAGCAAAGTCATTTCATCATGATTGACATAATCTTGTTTTTTATCCATATCATCACCAAATTAATTGTACTAAATTTTTCTAGTTTAGTAAATATATGCTATAATAACACTTAGGTGGTTTACATGTTTTCTAAAATTGTCGAAGAAATCTGTCATGAATTAGATATTAAATATACCTATTTATCAAAAGATTGGGTTATTGCCT
>ONWZ01000089.1 GCA_900321645.1 uncultured Eubacteriales bacterium
AAGAAAATGGAACCAAAAGAGAAGAATTAACCCGTCGATATAATTCTATTCATCCTGCAAACCAAAAAAGAAGGCTTTCTTCAAACAAACGACTTTATTCTTTCAAAATATCTTTATTTGCGAATTTTTGGCGATATTTTTTGATCATTTTTCGAATATCAAATGTCCAGAGGATTGCATTTGAAAAAATAAGAGACGAAAAGAAGAAGAGTAGGGACCAAACAGATGTAGATAATAATATTCACAGCATAAATGTGTTTTGTTACTATAGTAAGATAAAGATAAGTGGAATCTACATAATTTATATTATATAGAGCATCCCCAATCATCGGATGCAATTGATGAAATATCTTGTGGGGGGGGGAGAAGTGTCGAAATTTTTATATGTATAGGAACAAGTATTAGAGAAAGAATTCGCAAATAAAAATAAGAATAAAATAATAATATATTGTATGTGCATGACTTTATCAAATTCAGTGGAGGAATAATTAATAAAGATACAATCTCCAAGAAAAGATTTATTTGATGAAATTATGAAATATGAAGTAGATAATATTTCGTGAAATGTATTATTTTTATCAAGAAAACACAGAAAGATTAATAGTGTTGGTTCTTATTCTTAAAGGTACCGATTAAGATAGGTATTATACAATTAATATGCTCAAGAACAAAATCTCATTAATATAGGTTAGATATGAAATAAAAAGTAAAAGACGACTGAGAATTTCATGAAGCATATTTCATGAATATTTAAGCGGAATAATATTCCCATGTTCTATCAGCTTTATATTCGGAAATCACTTGCAAATAGTCAATTCGACATTTTGCTCGATTATCAAATATTTAATGAAATAATTCGACAAAATAAATAAAAATCAATATTGCTTTAATAAGGGAACTGAACAAAAAAAATCGATAAAAACGACTAATAGGACAGCCAAACTTTTCAGTTAGCTTTGCGGAATACACTTTGTTTCCTTTTTTATCATTCAAATCGCTCTTGCTTAAGACAACCATAACAGGTATGCCCAGTTCAATAATAAAGCCCAGAAGATAGCACCGAAATACCCAGAAGTGGAGACCCATTGACGCATAGTTTGAGAAGCAGTCATCATCCTGTTTATAGGAGCTGCTGATATAATGCGGTAAATGAGAGAACAACAAGGTAGGCCTTTCCAATCCCCTTTACATTTTCAAGAGTTTCAAAAAAAATTATATTTATTATGTAAGTATGAATAATGATTATGCATTTTAAACAGATCTGAGTATATATGTCATGCGGAGATGAATGCAATTCTCAACAGTATTTCTTCAAATCTCCTTAATTCTGACAGCGTAAAAAAAACCAAAGATTCTTTTTAATAAGGCAGGAGCCAAATACACAACACTTTCACTGAATAAAACTATTAATATTAAAGTTCTAGTATCGGTTTATTTTGTAATGTCAATTGCTATTCACTTGCAAGTTTTGCATTATTCAACTCGAGTTTGATGTTAGTTTCCAAACTCTTTCAGTCTGTTATCCATTATTTAATAAATAATGAGGTTTTGATCCATAAATTCTTCTATTGAGTTTCATATAATTCGAACAACTCAATAAACTTGCTTGATCACAATATAATTCTTCTCCGAATTATTTTCGCAAAAAAACTTATCATAACTTCCGCCATAATTATCTAATTTTTTTCTATAAATTTAGATTTATCTTGCACTATTTGAATTTTTTTAAAATAGGATTTAACTGGTTCTTCAAAATCAAAATCAGTTTCTTTACCTTAGAGCTTTCGTCGGAGTAATTGCCGACGAATTCGATGATGACAGCCTCAAAGATCTCGGTCAATTCACTTTGTTGATTATTATATTCCTCTTGGAGTGCAGCCTTATCTTTTATCTAATATCCACACCCCATTGCGAGAAGCTTCATATCATAGAGAGCGAAAATCGTAATAACTATCGGTAAAAAGACAATTATATCAAAAGTTCTTCCAAAGGAAAAACCCGAAGAAAAATACATTGACTCAATATCTTCTGGTACTACTGATATTTTATCAACAATGGATGAAACCGGAAAAAGTTATATAATAAATGAAAAAAGTAGTATTAAAAGAGATTTTTAGTCAGACATTATCCTTGTTTTATTAATGGTACCTTCATTTTAAAAACTAAATCAAAAATTACAAGATTAATTTCACCTTATATG
>ONWZ01000037.1 GCA_900321645.1 uncultured Eubacteriales bacterium
AAACTTTGAACCCCAACATTAGTTATATTAGCACCATTGCTCTTAAGTAAAGTATAGGCATCATTTAAAACATTAGCCCCTAAATCATCAGCTGGATTTGGTCGATATCTGGTATTACTATAATTAGGATATAAATCATTTGGAGCAATTACTACTGCATTGCTAGGAAATTCTCCTTTTTGAGCGTTAACTACTAATTGAGGGCCATTAAGCGTATCACCACTCGAGTCATCTTGTCGAGAAAATTTTGTTCCATATATGGCATTACCCGTACCATCTTGTCCACAAACAAGCATGCTAAGTCCATCCGTTTTTTCATAATTAGGAGGAATAATGATTGATCCTCCATCTTTAATTCCAACATATCCAACACCATTTTTTGTTTCAACAGCCTCTACTTGCGTGTAACCTAATTGTTCTAATTGTTCCCTCATTTATTTTCCTCACTTTAATAATTATTTATCTAATTCTTCTTTTAATACTTTTGACGTTACTACTGGATTAGCTTTTCCTCCAGTATTTTTCATAATTAAACCAACAATATAGCCAAAGACATTTTTACCATTTTTATAATCTTCGATTAAATTCTTATTCTCTAAAAGAATATTACTAATTATCTTTCTAATTTCAGATTCATCACTAATTTGAGTCATACCCAGCTCGCTAACTAAAACATCTGCTTCTTTTCCGGTATCCATCATCTTTTCCAAGACTTCTTTACCTTGCTTACCATTGATTTTTCCTAAAGTAATCAATCTAATTAAATCAGCAAGCATTTTGGGTGTTAATTTTGATTCTTCAATTGATAAACTATCACGATTCAAATACTTCATAACATCACCAGTTAACCAGTTAGATATTAAAACCGGTTCATTTAGTAATGCTACACATGCTTCATAAAAATCTGATACTTTCTTCTCTCTAACAATTGTGTTAGCATCTTTCGGATTAATGCCATATTCTTTTGTATATGTACTAAATCTTTCATTATGTAATTTAGGTATTTCACGTTTTATTTCATTAACCCAATCATCTTCAATTTTAATTGGCGGTAAATTAGGATCAGTAAAATATCTATAATCAATAGCATCTTCTTTACTACGCATCGTAAACGTTTGATTCAATGTTTCATCATATCTTCTTGTTTCTTGAAGAATTATTCCACCACTATTTAAAACCTCAGTCTGTCTTGCTACTTCGCATAAAATAGCTGCTTTAACACTACTAAAAGAATTGATATTTTTTATTTCAACTTTCGTACCTAATTCGGTTGCATCTTCTTTCATAAGTGATACGTTGACATCGCATCTAATTTGTCCTTTATCACTGCGGGCATATGAAGTATCGGTATATAAGAAAATACTTCTAAGACCCTCTAAGAAAGCAACCGCTTCATCAGCCGAATTAAGACATGGCTCCGTTACCGTTTCCAAAAGTGGAACTCCACAACGATTATAGTCTAGTAATGAATAATCATTGTAGTGATCCATACTAGTTGTATCTTCTTCCAAATGAGTATCATGAATTAAAACTTTTTTATCTTCGCCATTTACATTAATCATAACATAGCCATTTGTCCCTATTGGATGCTTAAACTGTGTTATTTGATATCCTTTGGGTAAATCAGGATAGAAATAATTTTTTCTTTCAAATGTTAAGTATTTCGGTATTTCACAATTCATGGCCAAAGCCATTTTTATTGAGTTTCTAACGGCCTCTTTATTAACTACTGGTAAGATTCCTGGCATTCCCATATCAACAACTGAAACATTGCTATTAGGAATATCTGAAAAACCATTTCTCGCACTTGAGAAGTTTTTACTATTAGATTTTAATTCACAGTGAACTTCTAAACCAATAACCGTCTTATACATTATATCCCCCCCTAGCAACTTGATCTTTATATTCCATTGTACCCTCTATTTTATTTGCTATATTGAGTACTATATAATCTTCTTTTATTCTACCTGTTATATTGATAGCTATTGGCATATCATTAACAAAACCTGAAGGAATAGTAATACTTGGATATCCCCCAAAATTACCAATACATAAATGATTGTCCAAAATCAAATATTTATCACTAAGTTTATCACTTTTTTCATCAAACTTTGGTGCTATTCCAGCGGCTGCCGGCATAATTAAACCATCATATTCTTTGAATAATTCATTAATTTTATCAACAATCATTCTTCTTACTCGGTAAGCATTTAAGAATAGTTTTTCTTGATTCTCTCTTTGTAAAATATAGCTACCAATGATAAATCGACGTTTAATTAATTCGCTAAAACCTTTTGTTCTTGCATCAGTTATTATTTCATCTGGCGTTTTTCCTTCTCCTCTAACGCCAAAATGAATGCCATTCAAATTAGCATCATTGCTTGTAGCCTCAGCACAAGATATTGCCATATATGCAGGATATATTGCCAATAATAAATCTTTATCGATTGATTCTCCTTTTACTTCAATACCTAAATCGTTACATTTTTGAATAACTTTATTAAAATTATCTAAAATTTCTTCTGATGCATTATCAAGGGCTTCTTTGATATAAAATAGTTTTTTACCTTTAACATCGTTATCGATGATATCAAGATATACTTTATCATCATCAGGTAAACTAGTCATATCTCTTTCATCATGTCCCTTAACAATATCTGTAACGATTGTTACATCGCGAACATTTCTCGCAAAAATACCTAAATGATCTAAACTAGAAGCAAATGCAAATAAACCATATCTACTAATTCTACCATATGTTGGTTTAAAGCCAACAACACCACCATAAGCAGCTGGTTTTCTAACTGAATCTCCAGTATCAGAGCCAATAGCAAATGGAACTATTCCTAATGCTACAGCGGCGGCACTGCCGGCTGAAGAGCCACCAATTTGTCTGTTTCTATCCCATGGATTTCTAACCAAACCTGTATGCCCAGTTGTACCGGTTCCCCCCATTGCTAGTTCATCTAAAACTGTTTTCCCTACAAGTACAGCTCCCGCTTTCTTTAATTTTTCATAGATTGTTGCATCATATACAGGTACATAATTCTTAAGAATATTACTACTGGCTGTCGTTAATATTCCTTTCGTTGAAATATTATCTTTCAAGACATAAGGAATTCCTGATAGTAAACTATTACTATCAGTCTTTTCATATTTATTCATAATTGTTACAAACGGATTATATTCTACTTGACTTTTTTTAGCAGCTTCAACACATTCATTAAATAACTTTTCACTACTTAACCCATTATCAAGTTTTCTTCTAAGTTCTAAGATATTCATTATTCCACCACCTTAGGTACTTTAACTTGATTATATAAAGTATCGCCGCTATTTTTCAAAATATCCTCAATTGGTAATTCATCGACTACTTTATCTTCGCGCATTCTTACATTATCTAATGGAAAAGGATATATTAATGGTTCAACTTCATTAATACCATCTATTTTCCCAATCAAGTCCATTTGTTTTAAGATTGTTTCAAACTCATCACTAAGGGTTTCATATTCACTTTCATCCATCGTAAACATTAATTTCTTAGCCAATGTTTCCAAGGCTTTTTTATCCATAATATCCCTCTTTCACAATAATAAGTATACCACATTTATAATTAAAAATGATACATATTATAACTAATATCTATCATTTTTTAATATTGCTTAATATTATTACATGTTGTCATTTTATATTTCCAATATGCTTCATGCAAATTATATGCTAATTCATTTGCCGTATTGAAATAATTTACATAGTCACTTTCACCTGTATTCGATAATGCTACGACAATATATGGATTATCAGTAAAAATAATTGCTATATCATGAATCGCTGTACCACTCCAACCACTTTTATTGGCTACCAAAACATCCCCCCTACCTTTAAGAAAAGTTGGATACGCATTGATAAAGTTTTTCATTACTGCCTCACCATATTCATTATCTCTAGCATAAAAACTATATAGTTCACGCATATAAATTAAAGCATCGTGAGCATTCATTACTCCCCAATTATTATTGGCTTCAAAAATAGCATTTGTTCCTAAATTGCTCCAGAATTTAAGCATATTCTCTCGCCCGTATTTATCCATTAACATATTATGTGCGGCGTTATCAGAAGTAACTGTCGAATATTCTAACAATGTTCTAACCATATATTTGGTATTAATCGGTTTATTCTTTAAAACACCGCTTCCCGTATTATAATAATTAGCTGTATATGTCATTTCTTCATCTAAATCAACTTTTCCTTGACTAGCCATTTCCCATATATAAATATCTGTTGGTCCTTTAATGGCACTAGCTGTAAAAATACTTTGGTTAGCATTATAAGTAACTGTAAAGCCTGTAAAAATATCCTTGTAGGCAAATGAAAAATAATTATATGACTGATTATAAAAATTATTAATATCATTTATTGCATTATTGACACTTTCTGGCAAATCATTCATATCAATTGGTGAACTAATACAATTAATTAATTCCGAAGCCGCCATCTTCTTTAAAACCTCATTGTCAATATCAGTTTCTTTATATGCTTTTGCCATTTCTTCTTCTTTATAGGTAATTTCAGTAAAAAACTCTTCATATTTATCTATTTTTCTTCCAAAATAGAAAGTTTTAGCAACTACAACGCATACACATACGAAGGCTAAAATTAGAATTATTGAAACTGATTTACGATTACTTAAAATTTCTCTTAAGGTTCTTTTACCAACATCTAAATTATCAACATCATCAATAATATTCTTTCCATCGACTGTTGTCTTATTTAAATATACTTGATTTTTATTTACCATCTCTGATTGTTTAATCTCATTGACCGGTTCAATATTGGTAATTGTTACTGTTGGAACAACATAATTGTTAGCAACTTCGACTTGATTTACTTGTTCACGATTAATCACTTCATTTTGAACAGGTTCTGGAGGAACATTATTAGTTTCTATCTTATTAGTTGGTTGAATATTAGAAATTTCAATTTGAGAATTGATGTTGGCATTATTTTGCAAATTGTCATTAAAAATCTCATTTTCAGGCTTTGTTTCATAGATTGAATTAACTTCATCGCCCAATAATTCATATAGTTTATTGAATCTAAGCTCATCCCTATTTTGATTATTATTCATATTCCTAACCAACTTTCTATTCTAATAATATTTTAACATATAATAAGTTTTTTAACAATCAAAAAAGATGCTTTCGCATCTATTTGCTTACCGGTAATACACTAATTGATCTTACCACTTCAAGTAATTCTTCAGTATCCATAACATCACTAACTAAATAATATTCAATTCCATTATCAAACCAATTAGCGGAATTATCATTAATAACGGCTAATGACGAACCAATTAATTCGGGACTTCCATATGTCGGAATTATTTCCGGAATGTCGCTATATTTTGCAACTTCTTCCATCAAAACGAAAGACTTATCTCCGGTAAATGTTAAAATTAATCTTTCACCCTCTTCAGTATTAACTCTTTCTTGACTAGTCAAGTATGTATTAACTGGTAGATACATCGGATAAATAATATCATCGATTGTCGCTGTTTCTTCAGTTTTATTTTCCGTTTCTGTATTTGGTTCTTGCGTCTCAGTTGGTGTTTCAGTCTCCTCTGATTTCTTCTCTTCTGTTTTTTTGTCATTTTGAGCAGTATTGGTATCTAAAATTGTATTTAAATCAAAATAAGTATCATTAAATTCAGTTCTTAAATCAATTTTGTCAAATTTCATCATTATTTGTGTCTTTCTATCAGTATCAATTACTTCCACTTTAGTTGGTAAGTAATCTTTTCCTAAATATATTTTTTGTTTTACCAATTTTTCGTTATTTGGATAATTAACGGTCGATGTAAATATATATCCATCAGCGTTATCTTCGAAAGTTCGATTCTCATCGTTGGTAATGTCATCTAATAAACTCGATAAAAGATATACCTGACTATTATTATATGGCCAATCGCTTTGAAATTTAAAACTTTTATTAAGTGATGGTGTAACAATATATACACCTTCCCCATTTCTTAAAATAACTTGTTTATGATCATTTACTTTGTTGACAAGCACTATTTTATAAAAGTCATCTCGTTTATATGATACGGCTATACTATAATTATAAACATCCTCATTATTCAAGAGTTCCATTTCACCAGTTAAATAGTAGGCATTAGTATTATTAACTTTATCTTGAAATTCTTTTAACACTTCCTTTTCATTATGACGAGCGCATCCAGTAACCATTAAGCAAACCAAAAATAAACATAAAAATACTTTTTTCATTTTTCACCCCATTTTTTATCTTTATGGTAAATTATATGGTATATTTTGCCCTTTATGATGAATAATTATCTTTTTTTGGTTAAAAATATAATTATCAAGGAGGATAGATATGAATACATTATATAAGACCTGTTTAGTCCTAGGAATTGTTGGATGCTTAAACTGGGGATTAGTTGGTTTATTTAATTTTAATTTAGTTGAGTACTTATTTGGCGATGGGGCCTTACTTACTAGAATTGTCTATGTTCTAGTAATGGTTGCTGGCTTAATTCTAGTTGGCTTGTTAATGAAAGATCTAGATCACTTAGACCACTAAAAATAGCATTGCTATTTTTTTTGTTTTGCGGTATCATAATAATAGAGATGATAGTAATGAAGAGAATTTTTGTTATAATCCTCTCTTGTTTGTTTATTATTTTAGGTTTTACATACTTTAAAATACATTTGACAAAACTAGATAATACACGTATTGCAAGCAAGATTAAGGAAGTAAAAAAAAGTAATATACAGGTTGATAATGAATTAGCTGAAACGCAAAAAGATATTGACTCGTTAAAGGAAGAAAATAAAGACAAATGGCAAGAACTAGACACGTGGCGAAAAACAAAAGAGAAAATCGAAACCGCCTTGCAACCATAATTGTTTTCATTATCACTTTCATTATTTTATCGCTCTTAATTACCAATAATTATTTTACAATTGATCGATTAATTAATAAAAATAAAGAACTAAATGCCAAACTATTAATTGCTAAAAATGAGAACGTTGAAAAAAGAACTAATCAAAAAAAATTAAATGACATTATCACCGAATATCAAAATATTGATGACACTATTAGTATGACCAAAAAAGAAGTATTTGATTTAGCTAAAAATCTAGAAACTAAAATTACCAATAATGAAACAAAATATAAAATTGCTTATATTACTTTTGATGATGGGCCATATCATTCAACTGATCAAGTTCTAAATATTTTAAATAAATATGAAATAAAAGCAACTTTCTTTACTATTGGACTAGATAAAGATGATTGTTATGATAGTCCTGGATACTCATGTTATAACACTTATAAAAAAATTGTTGAAAATGGTCATACCATTGCTAACCATACTTATTCGCATCAAATATTTAGAGGCCTTTATAGTAGCTCTGATAGTTTTATTAATCAAGTAAAACTTCAAGAAAAGTTAATCGAAGAAAGAACTGGTGCTAAAACTAATATTTTAAGATTTCCAGGAGGTAGTAGTACTGCGAATGCTAAACTAGGAAATGATATTAATAATGTTAAAGCATGGCTACACGAGAATAATTACGGTTGGGTTGATTGGACTGCTCAAGACGGTGATGGCGGTTATCTTCCATCATATGATACCGCCTGGAACAATTTTACTAATTCAATTAATGAAAATATCGAAGTAATTCTTTTCCACGATTATAGTTATACGACAATCTCAATGTTACCAACAGCCATCGAATACCTAGAAAATAATGACTACATCATTTTACCACTATTCTATGATAGTGTTAAAGTAAACAAATAAGTTTTAATAATCTACACAAGAAAAAACATGTGTAGATTTTTTATGATATAGCCCTATTATAAAAGTTGCGTTTAATCACCAATTATGATAATCTATTATTATAAGGAGTGTAATAATGAAAAATAGCATTAGAAATATATTATCATTTATATCATCCATAATAGTAGCATACACTTTATCATTAAATATTAATGATTATACCAATTTTAATTATTATTTTAATAATTCTTTAATTCCTATTATTCTAACAATTGGTACCTTTATACTCATTAAAAAAACATGGTCAATTACCGATAATAAAATAAAGTCAATAGCATTTACTGAAGCATTAATTATTGGTATCACCGTAGTCTTGGGAAACTGTATACATTGCAATTTAGATTTAAGTAATATTATCTTTAATGACACAATACGTATTAAATCAATACTATACTTTATTACTACGTTAGTAATTTCAAGCATCATAATCATAAACATATATACATATTTTAATACAATCAAGCCATCAAAATGGCATTTTAAAGATTCTAAATTAACATATTTAATTATTTGGTTATTAATTTTTATTATGTGGCTACCATATTTTTTAAGTTGGTATCCCAGTGTAATGACACCAGACTCAATAAATCAATTTGAACAAGCAATTGGAATAAGACAATTAACTAATAATTTACCGATCATTCACACACTATTTATCAAACTTTGTATATTTATTAGTGCCCCATTTAGTAACTACACTACAGCAGCTGCCGTATATTCAATTATTCAAATGTTAATAATGTCGCTTATATTTACACTAGCTATTAAATGGATGATTAAGAATAACATCAATTCAATAATTATCATCCTAGCAATAATCTTTTATGCTTTATACCCTGTCAATGCTATATATAGTTTTACAATGTGGAAAGATATTATATATTCGGGATTACTCTTGATATTTATGTTGATGGCATATAATACAATTCAGAAGAAAGATTATTTATCAAATACCAAAAACTACATATTATTCATATTAGTAATGATTCTAATCACACTCTTTAGAAACAACGGCTTTCTAGTTTTAATACCTGTCCTACTAATACTAATATTAAAACTTAAGGATATCCGCTCTCTTCTAACAAAGAGTTTAATTATTCTAGTAACTTTTTCATTAGTCTGGTTCTTATCTCTGAGTTATATTTTTAAAATCCCAACGACATCAACAATTGATGCTTTTTCCGTTCCCTTACAACAAGTTGCTCGAATTTATGTTAAAAAGAATTCCCAATTAAATAATTATGAAAAACGAACAATTCAAAAATACTTAAATGAAAAAGTAATTGAATATTATAATCCAC
>ONWZ01000092.1 GCA_900321645.1 uncultured Eubacteriales bacterium
AATTGGCTTTATGTTGTTGATTGTTCCTGGTGTTATTGTTGCTATTGGCTTAGGAATGGCTGGTTTAATTGTTATCGACAGTGATTTGAGTGCTATTGATGCTTTGAAGAAGAGCTGGGAAATGATGAAGGGTTACAAGTGGAATTATTTTGTATTTATACTTAGTTTCATTGGTTGGATAATCTTAGCACCATTTACCTTATGTATCTTGTTCATTTGGTTAATTCCATATATGACGGTAGCAGAAGTAATCTACTACGACGAATTAAAAAAGATTACTAAATAAAGATGAAAGTTAATTTCATCTTTTTCTTTTCATAAAAAAAGTTGCACCATGTAAATAATTGTGATATAATACGTTTAGTTTTTGAAATGACTGCGAAAGAAAGAGCAATAATGAAATTTAAAGAGAGCTTACGGTTGGTGTGAGTAAGTAAAGGAAGTTATTGTAAATGGTTCTGGAGTCTATTCGTATGAATCGGTAGTTCCGTTATAACTTAGAGTGTATAATGTAAATTATAAAATAAGGTGGTACCGCGGAATAAATTCGTCCTTAGTGCTAGCTTATTTTTTTAATTATAAAGGAGAGGATAATTATGGATAAGAAAAGATTTTATATTTCGACAGCGATTGCTTATGCATCCAGTAAACCACATATTGGTAATACTTATGAAATAGTACTTGCCGATGTTATTGCTAGATACAAGAGACTATGTGGCTATGATGTGTATTTCCAAACCGGAACTGATGAACATGGCCAAAAGATTGAAGAGAAAGCCCGTGAAGTCGGTATGGAACCACAAGCCTATGTTGATGAAAAGACTAGTATTATTAAAGATATTTGGGATGTAATGAAGACAAGTTATGATAAATTTGTAAGAACAACTGATCCCGAGCATGAGCGAATTGTGCAAGAAATATTTAAAAAATTATATGATCAAGGAGATATTTACTTAGGTGAATATAAAGGATTATATTGTACTCCTTGTGAATCATTCTGGACAGAAAGTCAACTTGTTGATGGAAAATGTCCTGATTGTGGCAGAGAAGTGCATGAAGAAAGTGAAGAAGCATATTTCTTCAAGATGAGTAAATACTCTAAATGGTTAGAGGAATATCTTGAATCACATCCAGGATTTATTGAACCAGAAGCAAGAAAAAATGAAATTATGAATAATTTCATTAAACCAGGATTACAAGATTTGTGTGTCTCAAGAACTAGTTTTAGATGGGGTATCCCAGTTGATTTTGATGATAAACATGTTATTTATGTATGGATCGATGCATTATCTAATTATATTACTTTCTTAGGCTATAATCCAAATGGTGAAAGTGATGAAGAATTCAAAAAATATTGGCCAGCTGATATCCATTTAATTGGTAAAGATATTTTAAGATTCCATACGATCTATTGGCCAATTATGTTACATGCGTTAGGTGTTGAAATGCCAAAACATATTTTTGGACATCCATGGATGCTATTCGGTAATGACAAGATGAGTAAATCTAAAGGTAATATAGTTTATGCTGATGATTTAGTTAAACAATATGGCGTAGATGCTGTAAGATTTTATATGATTCACGAAATGCCTTTTGCAGCAGATGGTGTATACACGGAAGATTTATTAATTGAAGCCATCAATGCTAATTTAGCAAATGTGCTTGGTAACTTGGTAAATAGAACAATTGGTATGGCTAATAAATACTTTGATGGAATTGTTACCAATACTAATGTCAAGGAAGATATCGATAAAGAATTAATTGATGAAATCTTAGCTTTAAATAAAAAGATAGATTACAATGTCAATAAATTTAGAATAGCTGATTCATTAGAAAATATTATTGATGCTTATCGTAGATGTAATAAGTATATTGATGAAACAATGCCTTGGGCACTTGCTAAAGATGAAACTAAACAAGATCGTTTGAACACAGTATTATACAATTTAGTGGAAGCTATTAGAATTACAACAGTATATTTACAAGCATATTTACCTGATACAGCTGAAAGTATCTTTAGACAAATAAACACCGATATTAAAGATTATGAAAGTACGCTAGAATTTGGTAAATACGCTAGTGGTACTAAAGTAAATAATCCAGAAGTATTATTTATGAGAATAGATAATAAGAAATAGTCGACTCAAATCGACTATTTTTTATTTACACATTTTGTAAAATATAATTATCATAAGTTAAAACATTTACTTTAATGATAATATTTGATATATTTATTTGGTAGTCGCGTTATGAAAGGGAGGACAACAATGGAAGAACATAAGCACCCTGAAAGAGCGATTTTAATTTACTTTATAACTTTGATTGTCTTTGTTATCTTTAATATGCTTAAAGAAGTAACAATCTTAGATATAATCTTTTTAATCGCTTTATTGTGTGCCGTTTGTAAGTATTTTATGGTAGTGCGCGAAATGAGAAAGTAGGGTAGTATATGGTTGATACACATTGTCATATATATTTAGAATATTATGATGATATACCAGCTTTAATCAATCAAATTAAAGAAGCTGGAATAGAAAAAATAATCGTTAATGGATGTGATATGAAATCCAATTTAGAAGTATTAGAATTAGTCAAGAAATATGATATTGTTTATGGAGCAATTGGCTTTCATCCAGAAGAATTAATGAGTGTAAATGATGAATCATTCGTCTTTTTAGAGGAGCATTTAAATGATCCTAAAATAGTAGCAGTAGGAGAAATTGGACTTGATTATCATTATGAAGACATTTCTAGAGATAGACAAAAAATGATATTTAAGAAACAATTGGAAATAGCAAATAAAATTAAGAAACCGGTTATTGTGCATTCGAGAGATGCAATACAAGACACTTATGATATGATGAGTAAATATGATTTAAAAGGAGTATTGCATTGTTATAGTGGTAGTTTAGAAATGGCTAGAGAGTTTACAAAATTAGGATACCTTCTCGGGATAGGTGGGATATGTACCTATAATAATGCTAAAAACATTATTGAGGTAATAAAAAATATTCCAATGGCATATATCTTATTAGAAACAGACTCACCATACCTAACACCAGTTCCTTTTAGAGGACAAACTAATACCCCTGGTAATATTCCAATTATAGCTAAAAAGGTGGCTGAAATCAAAAATATCTCACTTGATGAAGTGGTAAAAGATACCACTGAAAACGCTAATCGCTTATTTGACTTTTAAGCTAAAATATGCTATTATTATATTACCAATTAATTAATAAGAGGTGATACATAAATGCGTAATAAAATAACTAGTTTTTTAGTAATTGCAGCGCAATTATTATTAGTTGGATTCTTTTGTTTACCAGTAATAAACAATGATGTAATAGTAGAAAAACATGTTAGTACAATTCATAATGAAAATTTGAATAAAATTGCTACTTCAGTTTCGTTATTATTTGAAGAAGAAGAGGTTCCTGAAGAACTATTAGTTATTAAAGAAGAAGATAATAAACTTGCTGAATTACCTTCAATTGAAGTAGTTAAAGAAGAGAAAAAAGAAGAACCTAAGGAAGAAAAAGAAGAAATTATAAGTACTCCATTAGTTTCAGTAGATGCAAGCAAATATAATAGTAAAGAAGAGATGGGGTTCAAAGTTACCGAAGGCAATAAGAATTATGATTTGGATGGTGAAGAATTTGATGTTGTCGTAGCAGTTGTAGCGGGTGAATTTGATAAAACCTTAGATGATGCTTTAGGAGTTGTATCAGTAATCTTAAATAGATGTGATAACAATAATTGGCGTCGTTGGGCTGGTGATAATCCTTATTCACAAGTTATTCGCAAAGGACAATTTGAAGTATACTTTGCTGGATATTACTTAAAATATATGCCAGGCGGTAGCCAATATGGTAAAGAAAAATATAATATTGCTAAACAAGCGGTAATCGATGGCTTAAATGGAATTAGAAATAATGAATATTTAGGATTTAGAGCATGGCAAATATCTAGCTATAGCGACAATTACATCGTTTACGGTGGCAATAGATATGGTTATAATTAAGATAGTTTTGACTATCTTTTTTTCTTGACAATAAATAATAATCTTTATAAAATACTAATTGTGAGGGATATTATGGAATTTGTTTATAAAAAATCATTAGGACAAAACTTTTTAAAAGATGAAAATATTACATCAAAAATAGCTAATCTTAGTGAAATAGATAAAGATACATTAGTTATTGAAATAGGCCCTGGAGCTGGTAGTTTATCTAAAAAAATTATACCTTTATCAGGATATACGATTCTTTATGAAATAGATACAAGACTTAAAGAGACATTAAATGAAGCATTGAAACAATATGATAATTATGAAATTATCTTTGATGATTTTTTAGAACAAGATATTACTGATATAAGAGAAAAATATAATTATCAAAAGATTTATGTTGTAGCTAATCTCCCATATTATATAACAACTCCAATCATTACTAAAGTAATGAATGAAATATATCCTGATAAAATTGTTATTATGATTCAAGAAGAAGTTGCAGATAGATTATCAGCTAGTTATGGCAGTCGTGATTATGGTATGATATCAGTATTACTAGGTTCAAGATATGATATCAAGAAACTATTTAAAGTAAGTCGTAAATGTTTTATTCCTGAACCAAATGTCGATAGTGCGGTAATTTGTTTAAACAAGAATAATAAATTAGGTAATACCCCAGTAGATAAATTTGAAATCTTAATCAAAGACGCCTTTCAATTTAAACGTAAGAATTTAAAAAATAATTTAAAAAAGTATGACTTAGAAAAAATAAATGAAATACTTCAAAAAGATAATTATAGTTTAAATAATCGTGCTGAAGATATCCCGGTAGAAGTATTTATTGAAATAGCTAAAAAAATTTAGCTGTTTTTTTACACCCCAAAGTGTTAAGTAAGCAAATATTCCTTGATAGCCATATTTAACAATGCTATAATTAGGGTGGAAAGTAAGGGATAGAATGAATAAAATAGTTATTGCTTTAGGTGGTAATGCCTTAGGTAAGGATCCACAAGAACAATTAACGTTATTAGAGAATGTTGCTAAAATAATTGCTGATTTAGTTGAACAAGGTAATCAAATTGTTTTAACCCATGGGAATGGTCCCCAAGTTGGACAAATCTTATTAGCCATGGATTATGCTAATCAAAATGGTGGTGGAACGCCAAGTATGCCATTTGCGGAATGTGGCAGTATGAGTCAAGGATATATTGGTTATCAAATTCAACAATGTTTACAAAATGAATTTAAGAAAAGAAATGTCAAAAAAAATGTTGCTACCGTTGTCACTCAAGTATTGGTAGACTCAAAAGATAGTGCTTTTCAAAATCCAAGTAAACCAATTGGTTCATTTTATACCAAAGAAGAAGCTGATAAAATTGTTAAGGAAAAAGGATTCACTTTCGTCGAAGATGCTGGTAGAGGATACCGTAGAGTAGTCCCTTCTCCTAAACCAATGGCCATTGTTGAAAAAAATGTTATTAAAGAACTTGTCGATAATGGTAGTTTAGTTATTGCGGTTGGTGGCGGAGGAATCCCAGTAATCAAAGAAAAAGACAAATTAAAAGGTGTTGCAGCGGTTATTGATAAAGACCGTTCAGCCGCCTTACTGGCTAAAAAGATTGGGGCTGATATGTTATTAATTTTAACAGCTGTCGATAAAGTATATATTAACTACAATCAACCTGACCAAAAAGCATTAGATAGATTAACCATTAAAGAAGCTAAGGATTATATGGATGCGGGTCACTTTGCTAAAGGAAGTATGCTTCCTAAAATTGAAGCATGTATCGATTTCGTCGAAGGAAATTCTGGAAAGCAAGCTATTATTGGTTCATTAGAAAAAGCTGCTTTAGCCATTAATGGTAAGAGTGGTACCATTATAATTGATAAATAAAGAAGGATTCCTTCTTTTTTTCTTCTAAAAAAAAAGAATTTGCATATCATTAATTAGGTGAAAAATATGTTTAATGTGGGAGATTTAGTAACAAGAAACTCTTATAATAATGATATTGTATTTAAAATAATTGATATAAAAGGTGATATCTATTATTTAAAAGGAGTATCAGTAAGACTTTCAGCTGATAGTCCAAAAGAAGATTTAGTGTTATGTAGTGAAGATAAAGAAGAAGATTCTTTTCGACCAAGTATCGAAGAATATCGCGAATTAGATCGTAATGAATACTTTTATTTACCAGGAAGAATACTACATATTGATGGCGATAAAGATTATTTAGATAAATGTATGAATTTCTATAAAAAAAATAAAATAAGGGCTTATGGCTTATATCTAAAAGAAAATGAAATGCCTCTTCAAGTAGAAAATTTATTAAAAAAATATACTCCTGATATCTTGGTGCTTACTGGTCATGATTCTTTTTCGAGAAATAAAAGAGAACAATATAAGAATACTTCTAATTTTGTCGAAGCAGTGAATCAAGCTAGAAAAGTTGAAAAATCACAAGAAAAACTCTTTGTCATTGCTGGAGCTTGTCAATCTAACTATGAAGATTTAATCAAAGCGGGAGCTAATTTTGCTTCCAGTCCCAAAAGGATTAATATTCATGCCTTAGATCCAGCCATTGTGGCAGCTTGTCTATCTTTTTCAAATAAAAACGAGAATATCGATATTATAAAAATATTAGATAAAACAAAATATGGTCCATCTGGTATGGGTGGAATTATAACTAAAGGTTCAATGTATATAGGGTATCCAAGATAATGAATATTAAATATATAAAAAGATATTTAGCTACAAAAATAGGTAGTAAAATTACCGTTATTTACTATGGAAGTAGAAATCATAAAGAACGTTATCAAGGTTATTTATGGAAATTATATAATAATGTTTTTATTATAAAATTGTTAACTGGGGAAATAAAAAGTTTTACTTATATCGATATTTTAACAAAAAATATTCAAATATACATTTAAATAAGTCAAACTACTTGACTTTTAATATAAAAATCTTGTACAATGTATTTAGAAAATATGTTATTTTCTAGAGGAGGAGTGTAGACAGAATGAAGATTACTTCAGTTACAGTAAAAAAGATTGACAAAGAAAATTC
>ONWZ01000040.1 GCA_900321645.1 uncultured Eubacteriales bacterium
ACCTGTACCCATACCGAACACAGAAGTTAAGCACCTAAACGCCGACGATAGCTTATAGCAAAAATAGGTAGTTGCTGGTATTTTTTTTATGCCTCTTTTTACATAATTTGCGTGATAAATATGTATAATTAAGTAGAGAAATAATACAAAATATCATTAATATGATATAATTAAGTAGAGGTGTATACATGAGAGTTATTGTCAGTGCTGGCGGTACTGGTGGACATATCTATCCAGCTATTGCTATTATCAATAAAATTAAAGAAGAAGAACCAAAAAGTGAAATTCTTTATATCGGTACTTCTGATCGTATGGAAAAAGATTTAATTCCTGAATTAGGAATTAAATATGAGGCTATCAAAATAAGTGGTTTAAAAAGAAAATTAACCCTTGAAAATATCAAGGTATTATATCGCTTTTTAAAGGCAAGAAAAAAATGCAAAAAAATCATTAGTGAATTTGATCCGGATATTGTTATCGGGGCTGGCGGTTATGTAACCGGACCAGTTATTTGGGCTGCCAAAAAGCTAGGTAAAAAGACCTTCATTCATGAACAAAATTCAGTTGTGGGTTTATCCAATAAATATTTAACTAAATATGCCGATAAGATTGGTGTTTCGTTTGCCTCAACTTTAGATGCTTTTCCTAAAGATAAAGTTGTTTTAACCGGTAATCCATGTAGTGAAAAAGCCGTTAAGATGAAAAAGACCAATAAAGAAGATTATGGGTTATCTAAAAACAAACCACTAGTATTGATTGTTATGGGTAGTCTAGGCAGTAAAACGGTCAATGATAAAATAGTCTCATTTTTAAATGACTTTAAGAATAAAGACTATGAAGTTATGTTTGTAACTGGTAATTCTTACTACGAAAAAGTTAAGGATATTAAAGTACCTAAAAACGTTAAGATTGTTCCTTTTATATATGAAATGCCGTCATTAATGAAAGTAACTGATTTAATGGTTTCGCGTGCTGGGGCTTCAACAATGAGTGAAATTTTAGTTTTGAATGTTCCAACAATCTTTATTCCTAGTCCTTATGTAACTAATAATCACCAATATAAAAATGCGATGGATTTAGTAAATCAAAATGCCGCTTTGATATTGGAAGAAAAGGATTTAACGAAAGATAATTTAATTAAAATGATTGATGATACTCTAAATGATAAAAATACCTATAAAAATATCAAAGATAATTTGAAAGAATTGGGTATTAAAGATAGTGCTGAAAGAATCTACGAAGTACTAAAAGGAATGATAATGGATGATAAAAAGTTTTTTTAATCAACATGGCATTGAATTTGAGGAAAATGCTTCCCTAAAAAATCACAATACGTATAAAATTGCTGCAACTTGTAATTATCTAGTATTTCCCAAAGATGAAGATGAATTAATTGCCATTTTAAAAGAAATAAAAAAGGACAATTTAAAATATTTAGTTTTAGGTAATGGTTCAAATATCATCTTAGCTAAACAAAATTATGATGGTATTATTATAAAACTAGATCATTTAAATGAAGTAAAATATAATCATCATATTGTAACTGTAGGAGCAGGATATTCCTTAATTAAATTAGCCGTTGAAACAATCGAAAGAGGCCTATCTGGTTTAGAATTTGCGGCCGGTATTCCTGGCTGTGTCGGAGCAAGTACCGCAATGAATGCCGGTGCTTATAATAGTGATATGGCCACAGTTGTTAAAGAAGTTAGGGTATTAACTCCTGATTTAAAAATTAAAACACTAACTAATAATGATTTAGCGTATGAATATCGTGATTCTTTCTTAAAAAAACATCCCGAATACATTGTTTTATCAACAACCATTGAATTAACAGATGGCGATCCAGAAGCAATGCATGCTCAAATTATCGAAAGAAGAATGAAAAGACAAGCATCTCAACCATTAAACATGCCTAGTGCAGGAAGTGTCTTTAGAAATCCTGAAGGTATGTATGCTGGTGAACTAATTGAAAATTTGAATCTAAAAGGTTTTTCAATCGGCGGCGCTAAAGTATCTGAAAAACATGCCAACTTCATTGTTAATAATGGTAATGCAACTGGTGAAGATGTTATTAAATTAATTAATAAAATTCAAAAAGAAGTAAAAGAAAAATATAATGTTAATCTAAAATTAGAACAAATTATAATCGAATAGGTGTGATATTATGGCCACAAAAAAAGTAAAAGTAAGGGTCAAGAAGAAAAAAATTAATTTCAAAAGAACCTTTATAGCATTATTAATAATAGCTATCATATCTTTACTTGTGGCTTACTTAGTTAAACTACCAGTTAAAAATATTTATGTGTCTGGTAATAATATCATACCCGATAAAGAAATAATTGAACTAAGTGGATTATCCGAATATCCTCCATATATTAATACGTATTTTAATGATATTAAAAAGAATTTATTAACTCATGATTATATTAAACAAGTTAATATTAAACGAAAAGTATTAAATAAAATATACTTAGTAATTACTGAATATAAACCAATTGCTATCTACAATGATCAGTTAATAATTTCTTCTAAAAAGCAAGTAACTAATGATTATAATATCGATTATGTCCCATATGTTATCAATAATATAGATAATATTTATGATAAATTTGTTGAAAGTTTTACAAAGGTAAAAGCTGATGTATTATTGAAAATATCACATATTGAATATGCTCCGAATGATGTTGATAAAGAGCGCTTTATTCTTTATATGGTCGATGGTAATTATGTATATATCACTCTTACTAAAATTGATAAAATTAACAAGTATAATTCAATAGCAAGTGAATTAGATGGTCAAAAAGGTATTATATATTTAGACTCGGGCGATTACGTTGAAATTAAAGGTTGACATAAATAAACACTTATAATATAATTAAATTAAGATAAATAGGTAGGTGGCTTATTATGAAAATGAAATTAAATAACAAAGGACAGACTTTGGTTGAATATGTACTTATTATTTCATTAATTACAGTTGTCGCTGTAGCCGTTGTTAAAATTTTTGGTGGCTATTTAAAAGACACTGTAACTAAAATGGGCTGTGAAATGATGGATAAACAATTTGTCGAAGGCAGTAAAATTGGCGAAGGATACTGCGAAGGAGACGAAAATAGATTATTGGGAGACTAAGTAATTAGTCTTTTTTTATGCATAAAAATTATTATTTTGCATAAATTAGCAATAAGGTATTGACATTGCTAAAAACTATGATATAATTAATTTAGCAATTTGAAAGTATCATTGCTAAGGAAGTGATATAATGATCACCAAGCGGCAACAGGAAATCTTAAAATTTATTGTTGAAGAATATGTTAAAACGGTCAAACCAGTAAGTTCTAGCGAGATATGTAAAAGCCTAAAATGCTCTAGTGCTACGATTAGAAATGAAATGGTTATCTTGGAAGATTTAGGTTATCTTGAAAAGAATCATTTTGCTTCAGGACGTCAGCCTAGTGAAATGGGTTATAAGTATTATGTTGATAATATTATGACTCCGAAAGATATTACTGGTGAAGATATGCTAAAGTTACAAACGATTTTTCATAATCAGTCATTAGTATTATCGGATGCTATTCAAAAAAGTTTGGAACTAGTTGCTGAAATAACTAATTACACATCAGTTGTTTTAGGCAAATCATCTAGTGAGAATAAACTAATGAAAGTTGAAGTAATCTCTTTGGCAGATGATAAGATATTAACTATGCTAATTACTGATAAAGGCTATGTCGAATATAAGAATTTATATTTACCAAATACTGACATTGAAGAAGTTGTTAAAACTGTTAACTTGATTAATAAAATGATTGCGGGAACACCAATTAATGAAATAAGTGAAAAACTAGAATATGATGTTAAACCAATCATAGCTAAATATGTTAAACAACATGAAGTATTATATAATGCCTTCTACGATGCCTTTACTAGTTTTACCAATAAAGCTAGCGATGTTCACTTTGCTGGTAAAAATAATTTCTTGAAACAACCAGAATTTAATAATATTGAAAAAGTAAAACAATTATTAACTAAGTTTGATGATATTGGTAATATCAGTGAAATGAAAGAAGTTAATAATGGTATTAATGTATATATTGGTAAAGATAGTGAATTATCCGATGATGTATCAGTTATTAAAACTAAATATAACGTTAATGGCGAGGAAGGAACGATTGCAATAATTGGGCCAAAACGTATGGAATACGAAAGAGTAGTTAATTTACTTAATTATATAAAAGAAAATATCGAAGAAAAAAATAATAAGTAGAAAGAGGATAGAATGAGTAAGAAAGAAAAAGAAAAAGAAAAAGAACATACTTGTAATTGCGGAGAAAATTGCGAATGTGGTGATAATTGTGGGTGCGGTGATGATTGTCATTGCGGCGAAAAAGATACGACAATTGAACTATTAAACAATCGTGTTAAAGAACTCGAAGATGCCCTTTTAAGGAGCCAAGCTGAATTATTAAATTATCGTAAAAGAAAGGATGAAGAAACTGCTAGAATCTTAAAATATGCTGAAGAAGATATCTTAAAAGGTTTTCTTCCCATCTTAGATAATTTTGAAAGAGCTATTATGATGGATGATAATAATTTTGGCGATGAAGCTTCTAAATTCCTTGAAGGATTTCGGATGGTCTATAATCAAACAAAGGATTTATTAGCTAGATTTGAAGTAAAAGAAATCGAATGCTTAGGCCAGGAATTTAATCCTGCGACAAGTCAAGCAATAAGTACTGAAAAAGATAAAACAAAACCATCAGGAATTGTCTTAAAAGTATATCAAAAAGGTTATATGTATAAGGATAAAGTTCTAAGACATGCTATGGTTATTGTAAATGAATAGAAAAAAGGAGAGATAAAAATGAGTAAAATAATAGGAATCGATTTAGGAACAACGAATAGTTGTGTTGCTATCTATGAAGGTGGCGAAGCAAAAGTTATAACAAATCCCGAAGGAATGCGTACGACACCATCTGTCGTAGCCTTCAAAAAAGGAGAAATAATTGTTGGCCAAAAGGCTAAAAATCAAATGGTAACTAACAAAGATACCATTTCATCAATCAAAAGAAAAATGGGTACTAGTGATAAAGTACATGCTAATGACAAAGACTATACTCCAGAAGAAATTTCAGCTATGATTTTAAGTGATCTTAAGAAAACAGCTGAAGAATATCTAGGAGAAAAAGTAACTAGAGCCGTTATTACTGTCCCAGCATACTTTAATGACTCACAGCGTCAAGCTACTAAGAATGCTGGTAAAATTGCTGGCTTGGAAGTTGAAAGAATTATCAACGAACCAACAGCTGCTGCATTAGCTTATGGACTAGATAAACAAGAAAAAACCCAAACCGTTTTAGTATATGACCTAGGTGGCGGTACATTCGATGTATCTATTCTAGAACTTGGTGATGGTGTCTTCGAAGTTAAATCAACAAGTGGTAATAACAAACTTGGCGGTGATGACTTCGATGAAAGAATTATGGATTGGATGGTTAAAGAATTCAAGAAAGAATCTGGTGTTGATTTGTCATCTGATAAAATGGCTATGCAAAGAGTTAAAGATGCTGCTGAAAAAGCTAAAAAAGATTTATCTGGTATGTCATCAACCGAGATTTCATTACCATTTATCACGCAAGGTGAGGACGGCCCAATTCATCTAAATATGAATTTAACGAAAGCTAAATTTGAAGATTTAATTAGCGATCTAGTTGATTCTACACTAGAACCAGTTAGAAAAGCAATGAAAGATGCTAAACTAGATAAAAAAGATATTGATAAAGTATTATTAGTTGGTGGATCTACAAGAATTCCTTGCGTTCAAGAACTAGTTAAAAAAGAATTAGGTAAAGAACCTTCTAAAGAAGTTAACCCAGATGAAGTTGTAGCAATGGGTGCTGCTATTCAAGGTGGTGTCTTAACTGGTGATGTTAATGATATCGTTTTACTAGATGTAACACCATTATCATTAGGTATTGAAACATTAGGTGGTGTAATGACTGTCTTAATTCCAAGAAATACTACTATCCCAACAAGTAAGAGCCAAGTATTCTCAACAGCTGCTGATAATCAACCTGCTGTTGATATCCATGTCTTACAAGGAGAAAGAAGTATGGCTAACGATAATAAGACACTTGGAAATTTCCAATTAACAAATATTCCACCAGCACCTAGAGGAGTACCACAAATTGAAGTTACTTTTGATATTGATGCCAATGGTATCGTTAATGTTAAAGCAAAAGATTTAGGTACTAATAAAGAACAATCAATTACGATTACGGCTACAAATACTTTAACTGATGAAGAAATCGACAAGATGATGAAAGAAGCAGAAGCACATAAGGAAGAAGATAACAAGAAGAAAGAAGCGGCTGATACTAAGAATGATGCTGAACAAGTAATCTTTATGACTGAAAAGGCCATCAAAGATCTTGGCGACAAAGTATCTAAGAAAGATAAAGAAGAAGCTGAAGAATTAATTGAAAAAACTAAGAAAGCCCTTGAAGGAGACGACTTAGACAAGATTAAAGATGCTAAAGATGAATTATTAAAGAAAGCAAATGAATTAGCTACCAAAGTATATGAAGAAGCAGCTAAACAAAATACTAATAATCAATCTGAAGAAAAAGAAGAAACCGAAGCAAAAGGTAAAAAAGACGACGTTGTCGATGCAGAATATGAAGAAAAATAAGTATCAAGTTCTAGGTAACTAGAACTTCTTACTTGTATACGGAGGTAACATGAATAAAAAAGATTATTATGAAGTCCTTGGGGTTGATAAAAACGCCTCTGACGATGAAATAAAAAGTGCTTTTAAGAAATTAGCCAAAAAATATCATCCCGATGTTTCCAAGGAAGAAAATGCTGCCGAAAAATTTAAAGAAGTTGGAGAGGCATATTCTGTATTATCTGATCCCGAAAAAAGACGTCAATATGATCAATTCGGTCATAGTGCCTTTGCAAATAATGGCGGAGCTGGAGGCGGCTTCTCTGGATTTGAAGGGTTTGACTTTAATAATATGTCCGATATATTTGAAGATTTATTCGAAGGGATGGGCTTCAGTACTGGTAGAGGACGTTCCAGAAATACGAATGTGCCAAGAAAAGGCGCCGATTTGCTTCACCATATGACGATCGATTTTGACGAAGCTGTCTATGGGACTAAAAAAGATATTAAAATTGATGTCGATGAAGAATGTAGTGAGTGTCATGGCAAGGGTGGATTTGATTCTAAGAGCTGTACTGAATGTCATGGCAGTGGCACAATTACTAAAGAACAAAGAACGATGTTTGGTAGTTTCCTAACAAAAACTACTTGTCCATATTGTAAAGGTAGTGGAACAGTTTATGAAAGAACGTGTTCCGAGTGCCGCGGTCGCGGTAAAGTAGCCACTCGTAAAACCATAACTGTCACCATTCCTGCTGGAATTGATGACGGTAATCGCTTACGTATTGCGGGCAAAGGAGCTGCTGGTACGAATGGTGGATCTAATGGTGATCTGTACATCGAATTTTCCGTTAGGGAACATGAATATTATCAAAGAGTTGAAGATGATATTTATATTGAATTACCATTAACTATAACTGAAGCAGCACTAGGGTCTAAGAAAGAAATTCCCACTTTATATGGTAATGTCGATTTAACTATCCCAGCCGGTACGCAAAATAGTGAAAAAATGCGTCTTCGTGGCAAGGGTGTTGAAAATATTAATACTGGAAGAAAAGGTGATATGTATGTCATCACTAAAATTATCATTCCAGAAAAACTCACAAGAGAACAAAAAAGATTATTTGAAGAACTAGACGAAACCGAACTTGATAATAGCAAATACTTTAAAACATATAAAAATTGCATCAAATAGATGCTTTTTTTTCTTTATTTTGTTATAATAAGAGTAATAAAAGGTGGTATTATGCAAAGATATTTTGCGAAAGCAAAAGAAGGGGATAAATTAGTATTATATGATAGCGATTGTCATCACATCAAAAATGTGATGCGGATGCAAGTAAATGACAAAATTGAGGCTGTCTATGACGATATTACATATATTTGTAGTATTAAAGAGATTGAACCTTTGAAATTAGAAATACTTGAAACTATTGACGAAGATAAAGAAATGGTTACTGAATTAACAATTGCCATATCTTTAGTAAATGAGCAAAAAATGGATTTAATTCTTCAAAAACTAACAGAACTAGGTGTTGCTAGAATTATACCAGTTAAAACTGAACGCAGTATCATTAAATTAGATGATAAAAAGATTGCTAAGAAATTAGCAAGATGGCAAATGATTTGCAAAGAAGCTAGTGAACAATCTAAAAGAACCGTCATTCCCCAAGTAGAAAACATTATGACCTTACAAGAGTTAATTAATATACCGCATAGTTTAAAATTAATTTGCTCACTAGGCGAGGAAACTAAACCACTAAATTATTATCTTAAAAAGAATATAAAAGAAGTGCTCTTTGTGATTGGACCAGAAGGTGGCTTTACTCCAAAAGAAGAAAGTTTGCTACTAAAAGCTTTCAAACCAGTAAGTTTAGGGAAAAGAGTAATGCGAGTTGAGACAGCGGCTATTTATGTTACTAGCATAATGAATTATATATGTGAAGGATGATAATATGAAGTTTATTGTTGATTTTTACAAAGGCTTAGATGCTGTAAATTTATTAATCTTTTGGGGAGTAATCATTGTGGTTTTATTACTTTTAATATTTGCTATTATAATTACTAACAAAAACAGAAAATTAGAAAAAATACTTGCTAAAAGTGGTATTGATGTTGACGATTTTAATGATGATGGTTTAGCAATTAAAAAGGTAATTGAAAATGATATCTCAGCAGAACCAGTAAAAGAAGAATCAACTTTAGAAATTACTGAAAACGAGGAAGATGAGCAAGTTAATATTGCGCCAGTTGCTCATATTGAAGAATCAACTAAAGAAGAACTTACAATGCCAGAACCAGAAATAAAAGAAATTCCAAAAGAAGAAAAATTTGTCGCTGAAGAACATGTTATGGAATATCAAACTAATATTATAAAAGAAGCACCAATTAAAGAAGAAACATATGAAACTAATAATGCTTATCAAAAGAACGTGTTAAAGGATTATTCATCTAATCAAACTTCACCAATTGGTATATCTAGAAATAATGAAAATGATGCATATAAAGCAGCAGAACTTCATAACGCATTAAATGAATCTAATGTGGAAAAGAGAAATTATCAACAAGATGAAACTTTGGTAAATCAAAAGAAATATGCTGATTCTTATAATCAAGTTACAAGAAAAGGCGACTATTTAACTGAACTATCTAAGAAATTATCTAGTGCTAATGATGTCGATAGAACAGATTATGAAATTAAACAAGAAGAAGACGCTATCATTAGTTATGAAGAATTAATGCAAAAAAAAGATAGTATTAAAACAATTGATGAAGAAGATGCAATTATTAGTATTGAAGAATTAAGGAAAAGAAAACAAGAAGAAGATAAACTATATAATATTACTAAAGATGAAGAAGACGATGAATTCATCAACGAATTAAAACATTTTAGAAGCGATTTATAACATCGCTTTTTTTCTATAAAAATAATCAATTACATTTGACTATTTTTAATATTTTTAGTATATTTATAATAGGAATAAATATAGATAAAAAAGAATAGAGGTAGGGGCTATGCAAATTATATTATTAAAGCATGAAAAATTGTATAAATATCCGTTCCCCAATGACTTAGTTACCAACTATTGGATCAAGGATAAAGATGAGTTTAATAATGAACGAGATTTGATCTCCTTAGCGAAGAATGGCGATACATGGCAATTAGTAGCCAATGATATATGTAAGATTGCTGATGGCAATGGTGAAGTACCTAGTATAGCCGTAACACAAAATAATTTTTATGTTTTAAATATTATAGGTAATGGTACAAAAACAAATGCCTTAATCTATATTTGTAATGAAAATGATCCTTCATTTACGCCATATCAAGTTACTGCCGATGGTGAATATACAATTGGCTCGTTAAACACAGAAAATATTGTAATAAATGATAGTAATATCGGTAAAGAACAGGCTGTTTTGATTCGTCAGAATGGCCGCTTTGGCATCAAAGAAATTGATAAAAATGTTGGAATATATGTTAATGATTATAAAGAAACTAATAAAGTTTTAGAAAATGGCGATATTATCTTTATTCTAGGGTATAAGATAATAGTTTTAAATGATTATATAATCATTAACAATCGCAATAATGCGGTAACTATTAATTCTAATAATATTATAAAAAAAGAATTACCTAACTATAATGGCGAATTAATGAAAACTAGCGATGATGATAATGCTGAATTGTATAATGAAAACGACTATTTCACACGTTCACCAAGATTTGTAACATCGATCGTCGAAGAAAATATTAGTATTGATAATCCTCCTGGGGCAACTGAAAAGGATGATACACCAGTTATATATACCATTGGACCAATGTTGACAATGGCCTTGTCTTCAGTTATTAGTGCAAGCACTTCAATTATGACTGTTTTACAAGGAAGAGGTACTTGGACATCAGTATTGCCAACTGCACTTTTATCGGTAGTAATGCTAATTTCAACGATTTTATGGCCTACTTTAATGAAACGTTATTCAAAGAAAAAGCAAAAAGAAAAAGAAGAAGAAAGGCAACGCAAATATATTGAATATCTTGAAAGCAAAAAGAACAAGATAGAGCAAAGTAGAGTTAATCAGTATCAAATTTTAAACGAAAATTATCCAGAACCTAAAAATCTTGAGACAATAATTGTAAATAAACGTCGTAACTTATGGGAACGTCGTGTTGAAGATGAAGACTTTTTAAGTGTTAGATTAGGTATTGGAAATATTCCTTTAAGAATTAATTTAAACTATGCTAGCGAAGATTTTAGTATGTCAACTGATAAACTGAAGGAAGAAGTAAAGCAAATAGGCGAAACAGCAAAAGACATTGCCAATGCTCCGGTAACTGCTAATTTAGTTGAACGAAATAAATTGGTAATTATAGGCGATAAATACTATCGTGAATCAATGATTAAGAGCATTATTCTACAATTAGCTACATATCATCCATATACGGATTTAAAATTAGTTGTAATGATTGATGATGATAATGCTGACATATGGCAAAACATTAAAAATTTACCACACTTATGGAGTAATGCGAGAGATATTAGGTTCTATGCCAACAATTTTGAAGATATGCAAAAGATATCATTCTACCTAGAGCAAGAATATATGGCTAGAAAGTATTATGAAGAAGACGGAGAACGTAAGGAAATTAACCTTGATTATCTTCACGCTTCACCATATTATTTAATTGTGGTCAACAACATTAAAAAGAATAAAAATATTGAGATAATTAATAAGATTCTTCATGAAGACAATAATTTGGGATTTGGTTTAATAATTCTAAATGATGGTATTAGCAATCTACCTAATGAGTGTAAAGACTTTCTTACAGCTGCCGGTGAAAAATCAGCCATTATTAAGAATGATTTAAATAAAGATAATCAACAGACATTCATTATGGATAGTATGAATGACGTTAATTTGCCAGCATTATGTGAAAAATTATCAAATATTCCGATTAAGTCAACAATGACCTTGGATGAGCAAAAGAAATCTATTAGCTTCTTAGAAATGTATAAAGTGGGTCGTGTTGAGCAATTAAATATTTTGGATAGATGGGCTAAAAACAATCCAGTAAATAGTTTAAGTGTTCCAATTGGAATTCACAGTGATGGTGAAGTATTTAATCTAGATTTACATGAAAAATTCCATGGACCACACGGACTTATTGCTGGTATGACTGGTAGTGGTAAATCAGAATTTATCATAACCTATATTTTATCAATGTGTTTAAACTTTAGCCCTGAAGAAGTATCGTTTGTTCTTATCGACTATAAAGGTGGTGGACTTACTGGTGCTTTTGAAAATAAATTGACTGGTAAGAAATTACCGCATCTAGCGGGAACTATTACTAACCTGGATACGGCTGAAATAAAGCGAAGTCTATCATCAATTCAAAGCGAATTAAAGAGACGTCAAAATCTCTTTAATGAAGCAAAACTTTCATTAAATGAAAGCACTTTAGATATATATAAATATCAAAAATTATATCGCGATGGTAAAATAAAAGAACCAATCTCCCATTTGTTTATTATTTCTGATGAGTTCGCTGAGTTGAAGAGTCAACAACCAGATTTTATGAACGAATTAATATCAACAGCTCGTATTGGTCGTAGTTTAGGTGTCCATTTAATCCTAGCTACTCAAAAACCAAGCGGCATTGTTGATGATCAAATATGGTCAAACTCAAAATTTAAGGTATGTTTAAAAGTTCAAGAAAAAGCCGACAGTATGGATGTTATTAAATGCCCTGATGCAGCTGCTTTGAAGCAAGTTGGAAGATTTTATTTACAAGTTGGTTATAATGACTACTTTGCAATGGGACAATCAGCTTACTCTGGTGCAAAATATATTCCTAAAGATAAGATATCAAAGACTGTTGATCGCAACATATCATTTATAGATAATATTGGCGATATCGTTAAAAGTATCGAAACATCACCAAAAGTTGAAATAGCATCTATGGGTGAAGAATTGCCTAATATTTTGAATTATATTTATGAAGCTGCTAATGCCCAAAAAATTGAAGCTCAGAAACTATGGTTAGATAAAATTCCAAGCGAAATATTTATTAATAACCTAATGAATAAATATGGCTTTAAACCTCAAAAATGGCGCATTTTACCGATCATTGGCGAATATGATGATCCAAGTAATCAGAAACAAGATCTTTTAACAATAGACTTTAATGATACTGGAAATACAATTATATATGGTATCGAAGGCGGCGAGATAGCATTATCTTCAATCATCTATAGTACAATCATAGCGCACGGCCCAGACGAGGTTAACTTCTACATTATTGATTTTGGAACAGAAATCTTTGGTATGTTTAAAAGTGCTCCTCAAGTTGGTGACGTCGTATTTGTTAATGAAACAGAAAAATTAGTTAATTTGTTTAATACAATAACTAAAGAACTTGAAAGAAGAAAGAAAAAATTAATTGATTATAATGGTGACTATAATTTATATATTAAGAATGGTAATACCGATATGCCAAGATGTATTGTTGCTATCAATAATTATGAAGTGTTTAATGAAAGTTATGAAGATTATATCGACATAGTTTCAGGTCTAGCGCGTGAAGGAGAAAGATATGGCATAATGTTCATTATTACAGCATCTGGAGCTAATTCCGTTAGAGGCAAAACTTCCCAGAACTTTAGCAATCAAATATGCTTACAATTCAATGATCCCAATGACTATATTAGTATTTTAGGTTCTACTCATGGTATGGTACCTTCTGATATTTTAGGAAGAGGATTAGTAAAACTTCAAGGTGAAATCTATGAATTCCAAACCGCTTATCCATGTAAATGGGATGATATTAATGCGTATATTAAAAATGTATGCTACAAACTAAACGAAGTGTTAAAATTACAAGCTCCGGAAATTGCTGTTTTGCCAGATCATGTCCGTATGGATGACATTGCAAGAGTAATTACTGATCTTAATAACGTTCCAATTGGTATTGAGAAAAACACTTTAGCAATATCAACATTTGATTTTAATAAGAATAAGATCTCACTTGTTGCTAGCCAAGACAATACTTTGCTTGATAAATTTATAGCCTCACTTGTTCAAGTCTTACAAAGAGTACCAGGTGTTGAAGCATTTATGTTTGATGCTAATGAAGGAATTAAAGACACTAGCGCTATAAATAACTATTATGGCAATAACTATAGTGAGATGATAGCAAAATTACAAGCTATTTATGATGCATCAAATGATAAAATTAATATCTTTGTCGTCTCAGGCTTGGATACCTTGAAAAATGGCTTGTCGTCAGAAGAACAGAATAAATTAAATAGTATTCTCCTTGGTATTAAGAGTAAACCAAATATTCGAATTGTAATAGCGGATGCCATTGCTAAAATTAAGACTTTTGAATATGAAGATTATTATCGTGAAAATATCCAACCGATTAATGGAATATGGATAGGATCGGGAATCACTGAACAATTTACTATTAAATCATCAACATATAATAAAGAAACTAGAAATCCTATTCCGAACGATTTTGGTTATAATGTAACGAGAGGAACAGCCATTTTAATAAAAATCCTAGATTTTTATACTAAGGATTAGAAGAGGTGAATTATGGATTTTAGAGTTTATATTCAATTAGAAATACCAATACTGGATAAAAAATATGAAATGTTAATTCCTATCGATCGCAGAATACACGATATCATTGACGTTCTTAAAACAAATATTCCTGAATTAAGAGAGAATTATTATAAAGATAAAAACCCTAATCTTTACAATAAAACAAGTGGCGAAATTTATGATATGAATCAAATAGTTAAAGATTCAAACATAAAAATGGGAACACGCCTAGTCTTAATCTAATAAAGAGCCATATTTCGTGGCTCTTTTTCATTGCAATTTGAATGCTAATAGTGTATAATTCTTATAGAGGTGCATAACATGATAGATATTAGTTTAATTAGAAATAACCGTTCTTTAGTTGAGGAAAACTTAAAGAAAAAATATCAAGAAAATAAAATTCCAACATTAGATGAAATAGTTGATTTGGATAAGAAGGTTCGTGAATTAAAAATAGCTGGTGACAAATTAAGACAAGAAAGAAATGCAACATCTGATGAGATTGGCATTCTTTTCAAAGAAAAAAAAGTCGACGAAGCCAATGAAAAGAAAGTTAGAGTAAAAGAAATTAATGATGAACTGGTTTCTATTGAAGAAGAAGAAAATGATTTATCAGTTAAATTAAAAGAAAAAATGATGACTATTCCCAACATTATTGCTCCTGATGTACCAGTTGGTAAAGACGATAGTGAAAATGTTGAAGAAGCTAGATTTGGAGAACCTATTGTTCCTGATTATGAGATACCATACCATTCAGATATCATGACTTCATTTAATGGCTTAGACAAAGATGCTGCGGGAAGAGTAAGTGGTAATGGTTTCTACTATTTGATGGGTGATATAGCAAGATTACATTCAGCAGTCCTAGCGTATGCCAGAGATTTTATGATTGATAAAGGGTTTACATATTGTATTCCACCATATATGATTCATAGTGATGCGGTTGACGGAGTTATGTCTTTCCAAGAAAAAGAAAATATGATGTATAAAATAGAAGGCGAAGATTTATATCTAATTGGCACTTCTGAGCATTCGATGATTGCTAAATTTAAAGATCAAATTCTGAATGAAAAAGATTTGCCAATTACAATGACTTCATATTCTCCTTGTTTTAGAAAAGAAGTTGGGGCACACGGCATTGAAGAAAGAGGCGTTTATCGTATCCACCAATTTGAAAAACAAGAAATGGTTGTCCTATGTAAAAAAGAAGATAGTGAAACATGGTATGATAAAATGTGGAATTATTCAGTTGAATTATTTAGAACATTGGATATTCCAGTTCGTAAATTAGTATGTTGTTCTGGTGATTTGGCTGACCTAAAATACCGTTCTTGTGATATTGAAGCATGGTCGCCAAGACAGAAGAAATACTTTGAAGTATGTTCTTGCTCTAATTTAACTGATGCACAGGCTAGAAGACTGGCTATTAGAGTAAAATTAGAAAATGGTGAAAAAGAATTTGTTCACACCTTAAATAATACAGTAATTGCTCCACCAAGAATGTTAATTGCTTTTTTGGAGAATAATTATAATGAAGATGGTTCAGTTAATATTCCAGAAGTATTAAGACCATATATGGGTGGCAAAGAAAAATTAATTCCAACAAAAAGGTAGGTGTAATATGAAAAATTTAAAAGTAGTTTTCATGGGGACTCCTACTTTTTCTGTTCCTATATTAGAATCTTTAATTGAAAAAACCAATGTCGTAATGGTTGTCTCACAACCAGACAGAGAGAAAAATCGCAAAGGTCATCTTTTGCCCACGCCTACCAAATTATTAGCGGAGAAGTATGGTATTGAAGTATTTCAACCAACTAAAATAAAAGAAATGTATGAGCCAATTATTAATGCTCACCCAGATATTATTATTACCTGTGCCTATGGCCAAATAATACCAGAAGTTATTCTTGAATGCCCTAAATATGGATGTATTAATGTCCATGGCTCGCTATTACCAGCTCTACGTGGTGGTGCTCCTATTCATCATGCAATTATCAATGGTGATAAAAAAACGGGTATAACCATTATGTATATGGATAAAAAAATGGATGCTGGCGATATTATTTATCAAAAAGAAATAACTATTGATGATAACGATAATTTAGATTCCTTATATGAAAAAATGTCATATCTTGGCGAAAAGACATTATTGGAAATATTACCGAGCATTATCGCTGGTACCAATAATCGAACTCCCCAAGATTCTACTAAAGTAACCTTTGGTTTAAATATTACCAAAGAAGAAGAAAAAATCGATTTCTCAAAAGATGATTATGTAATCCATAATTTAATTAGAGGATTAAGTAGTATACCTGGTGCTTACTGTTTCCTTGATGATAGACGCTTAAAAATATACAATTCAAAATTGACAAATATTAAGAGTAAAAAAACGCCTGGCACAATTGAAAGAATTGATAAAACAGGCATATACGTAAGTACTAATACTAACTTGTTATGCTTAACAGATATAAAACTAGAAGGTAAAAAAAGATGCCTAGTGAATGATTTCATCAATGGTATAAAAATCGATGAATATGTTGGAAAGGTATTAAAATAATGGAAAATTTTATGCAAAAATGGCAAGAAGATAATCGCTTCCGCGCTAAAATAAAATTGTTATTATATGGATTATTTATTATACTTGTAACAATGTATGCAATATCTTTGAAAGAAAGTAAAAAAGATAATAATCCTGAAACTGTATTCCCGGTAGAATCAAATTATCAAATAAGCATTCCCGACAACTACAGTTACTTCATTAATATAACTATAGATGGGAAAGAGTATATTTATTCCGGTGAAAAACATTCAACCGAAAAAACTATCAATAAAACAATTGACAATGTGACTACTAATTATCTTTTAAGAGATAATGATTATTACATGCAAGATAATAATCTATACGTTAAAATAACAAAAGAAGAAGTATATGATATTATTAATTACAATTATATTGACTTAAACAACATTAACAATTATTTAAACCAAGCAATTAAAGATGATAATCAATATAAAGTATATTTACAAGATGTTATTTTGGATACCGAAACAAAAGAGTATTTTGTCATTTCAATAAATGATGGTACAATTAATATTGATTACACGCCGCTTATGAAAAGAAACAATCCTGATATTGAAAGTTATAATGTAAGTATTCAAATTAATGAAATAGAATGAAAGAGGTGAAAAGAATGAAAAAAGAGAAAAAAGAGAATAAAAAAGGGCTAACAGTTTTATTGGTTTGTGGAGTAATTGCAATGATTTTGATCGTCGTTTGTATGTTCTTTCCACAACAATTTTTTGGATTATTTAAATAAATAAAAAAATTTAAAAAAAGTGTTGACAAATGTCAAAATGTATATTATAATAAAATTGCTTAGATAGTAAATAGGTCTATAATTTTATAAAAGTTTGTCTGTAGACAACACTATAGTTATAGTATATACTAATACATATTTTTAAATATCTATTATATATATTATATTATAGGATTATAATTATATAGAATCCTATTTAGAGCATGAATTCTTCCATTTGTGAGAAGTCTTATCTGCGCTAAGTATATACAATTGTTATTGAGAGAGAAACTCAAA
>ONWZ01000021.1 GCA_900321645.1 uncultured Eubacteriales bacterium
AAATTATTCTTAAATGCAGGAAGAATTAGAAGAATGATTGTTGATAAAATGAATGAATTATTTAAAGAATATGATGGAATGATTGCTCCTTGTAGTGGAGGAGCTGCTCCTAAATTTGAGTCTACTTCAGAAAAATTATCTGATCGTTACTTAATATTAGAAAACCATTTAGCTATTGGAAACTTTGGAGGATTTCCATCTATTACAATTCCTTATGGATTTGTTAATGATATGCCAGTTGGATTAAACATAACTGGAAGGGTTAAAGAAGATGATGTTGTTCTTGGAATAGCTTCTAAAATTGAAGAAGTTACAGGACTTAAAGGAACATACAGTAAGGTAGGTGATAAAGATGTTTAAGCCGGTGATAGGATTAGAAGTTCATTGCGAATTAGATACTAAAACAAAAAACTTTTCTGCTGCACCAAACTTTTTTACAGAGGAACATAATACTAATGTTGCTACTGTTGATTTAGGACTTCCTGGAATACTTCCGGTTGCTAATAAGGAGGCCGTAAGAAGAAGTATTCTTACATCTATGGCTTTAAACTGTGAAATACCTGATGAAGTAATATTTGATAGAAAAAATTATTATTATGCTGATTTACCTAAAGGATATCAAATTACTCAAAATACTAAACCTATGGGCACTAATGGATATTTAGATATTTTAGTAGATGGAGAAATAAAAAGAGTAGATATTCATGATTTGCATCTTGAAGAAGATACTGCATCACTTGAACATTATCCAAAATATTCATTGATTGATTACAACCGTAGCGGAGTACCATTAATGGAAATTGTTACTGAACCTTGCTTACATAGTGCAGATGAAGCCGTCACTTTCTTAGAAGATTTAAGAGATGTATTTCTTTATTTAGGAGTAAGTGAAGCAAAGTCAAACTATGGTCAAATGAGATGTGATGTAAATATTTCATTAATGAAAGATACTGATAAAGAGTTAGGTACTAAAGTCGAAATGAAAAACATCAATGCATTTAGCGATGTTAGAGCGGCCATAGAATATGAAATTAAAAGACAAAGTGAATTATTAAGTAAAGGTGAGAGTGTTATTCAAGAAACAAGAAGAATAGCTAGTGATGGAAAAACATATTCAATGAGAGAAAAAGTAGATGCAATAGACTATAAATACTTTATTGAACCAAATATTCCATCAACACCTATTACTAAAGAATTAAAAGATGAGTTAAAAACTGAATTGCCTGAATTAAAATTAGAAAGATATTTAAAGTATATAGACAAAGGTGTTGGTAAGGAAGATGCTGAAACAATTAGTAAAAACAGAAAGCTTGCTGATTACTTTGAAGAAGTTCTATCTTATGGTAGTGATTTAGCTTTGACAGTTAACTTTGTAACAACAAGTATACTTAGTACTTTAAATAAATTAGAAATAGAAATATCTGATCTATTTATTACTCCTAAAATGTTAAGTGAAGTAGTAAAACTAGTTAGCGAAGATAAGATGAGTTTAGATGCTGCAAAGAAATTATTATATGAAGCAATAGAAGTTAAGACGGACCCAATGGAATTGGTTAAGAAAAAGGGTTTATCACAAATTAATGATAGAGATACTCTTTTGAAACTTATTACTTCTATTATGGATGAGAACCCTGAAGTGGTTAGACAATATGTAGAAGATGGTAATAAGTCTGCTATTAACTATTTTATTGGTCAAACTATGAAACAGTCTAATAGACAAGCAAACCCAAATTTATCAAAAGAAATAATTATAGAAGAATTAGAAAGGAGATGTGATAAAGATGGATAGATATAGAACTCATAAATGTAGTGAATTAAGTGAAAAACTAATAGGTAAAGAAATAAAGGTAGCTGGATTTATTGAAAATATTCGTGATCATGGTGGAGTTATATTTGTTGATGTTAGAGATGATAGTGGAGAATTACAATTAGTATCTAATGATGATTCTATATTTGATTCTATTACTCGTGAAAGTAGTGTTAGTGTTACTGGTACTATTCGTAAAAGAGATGAAGATGATTACAATGATCGTATTTCAACTGGTACTATTGAATTACTTGTTTCAAGTATAGAAGTAACTGGTAAAAGTAAAAATGTACTACCTTTTGAAATAATGACTTCTCATGAAGTAAGTGAAGACGTTAGATTAAAATATAGATATCTTGATCTTAGAAACCCTAAGATGAAAGATAAGATTATATTTAGAAGTAAAGTAATTGATTATTTAAGAGAAATAATGAGGAGTGAAGACTTTTTAGAAATACAAACTCCTATTCTTACTGCATCTTCTCCTGAGGGTGCTAGGGACTTTATTGTTCCTTCTAGAAAGTTTCAAGGTAAATTTTATGCATTACCACAAGCTCCTCAACAATTTAAACAATTACTTATGTGTAGTGGCTTTGATAAATACTTTCAAATAGCACCATGTTTTCGAGATGAGGATGCTAGAAGTGATAGAGTATATGGAGAATTCTATCAATTAGATTTTGAAATGGCTTTTGCTGAGGAAGAAGATGTTTTAAAAGTAGGAGAAAAAGTATTTGCTGAAACATTTAAAAAATTTAGTGATAAGAAGATTACTACTCCTTTTGTTAGATTAACTTATAAAGAATCTATGGAAAAATATGGTACAGATAAACCTGATCTTAGAAACCCTCTTCTTTTAATTGATTTAACTGATGTTTTTGAAGAAACTTCATTTAGACCTTTTAGAGGAGTTACTGTTAAGGGTATTGTTGTTAAAGATATATTTGATAAATCAAACTCATGGTTTAACGAATTGGGTGACTATGCTAAGAGTATCGGAATGAGTGCTGGTATTGGTTATTTTAAAGTAGATGAAGATATGAACTTTGTTGGACCAATCGATAAGTTTCTTACTGATGAAGAACGTGATGATTTGATTAGTGTTGCTAAACTTAAAGAAGGAGATGTTATATTCTTTATTGCTGATAGATCTCATGCTTATACTTATGCTTCTTTAATTAGAGATGAGCTTGGTAGAAAA
>ONWZ01000025.1 GCA_900321645.1 uncultured Eubacteriales bacterium
TAACAACACTTATTATTGTCGATACATATGGATTGTTTGAAACTGATGCCAGAGGCAATAAAGAAATGGATATTGCGTCATGGTTAAATGTTGATGATGTTGCATTATATTTAAATTATCAAACTTTATTAGAAAAAGAGAAAAACTCATAGTGAGTTTTTTCTTTATATTTATTGCAATTTATGAGATATTATAGTAAAATTATTATAGGAAAGTAGGTAATATAATGGAAGATGCTAAACGTAATTTTTTAATTCAAAATGGGGTAGATGTCAACAAGGGGATAGAAAATACAATGGATTTTGAGACATATAATGAAATACTATTAGATTTTTGTAATACATTTCCTCAAGATGTCAATAAATTTAATGAATTTAAGGCTGCTAACGATATGGTCAATTATGAAATAATCGTGCATGCATTAAAGAGTAATTGTCGTACTTTAGGTTTTATGAATATGGGAGAGATGTTTTATCAACATGAATTGGCGGCTAAGCAGAATAATATCGATTATGTTAATCAGCATTATAACGAACTTATTACTGAAGTAAAAAAAGTTTATAATATATTAATGACCTATAAGGGGATGAATTAGGATATGAATGACTATAGTGATGTTATTAGCAGTAGTATTTTTGGTAGATATGAAGAAGCTTTAATAATCGATGTACAAGGCGATAAAATCTATAAATATATAAATAATGATGGTAATTTTATATGTGAAAAAGAGTCTTCATATATCGAGTACTTTGATGAATGTCGTAGTTTTATCGATGTGGAAGATGTCGAGGGTTACATCGATTCATTGTCAATATCAAAATTAGAAAATAATGGCGGCATGGCAACATATAATTATAAGATGTTGTCACCTAAATTGGGTACTTATTTAGAGTATACTAATGAAATATCATTACATGAAGAAAGCGATAAAAAAATTATTGTTGTTTTGGTAGCTAGATCTAATGGAGTTAAAGTAATTGAAAAGAGCGATACTAACAAAACTAATTTAGAGGGTAAAATTAGTAAATTGGCAGATGCAGTAAGTTTGGCTATGCTAAAAATCCATAATGTTATCAACATGGATAATAATTTAAGACCGAAAGATGAATATATTAATTCTATTTTAGTTGGATTAACAACTGATTTTCCTGAATTAAATAAATCATTTACTGATAATGCTGGTGAAATTTATAGTAGTGGTAGAACGACGATTATGATTATCGATGATGATAGTATGACATGCAATTTAATTGGCAAGATTTTTAATAAAGATTATGATGTTATTATAGCTAATAATGGTGAAGAAGCAATTGCTAAGTTGAAGGATGCTAAGGAGCGAAATATTAATATATCGTGTATTTTCCTTGATTTAATTATGCCAGTATTAGATGGTTTTAGCGTATTGGACTATTTAAATGATAATAATTATTTAAATAAGTTGCCAGTAATCATCATTAGTGGTAATTATGATAAAGAAACAAGAAATAAAGCTTATAGTTATCAAATAGCCGATATGTTGGAAAAGCCTTTCAATGCGCAAGTAATTAGACATAGAATCGAAAACTTAATCAATTTATATCGTTCAAGTGGTAATATTAATGAAATGATGCTAAAGCAACATGAAAATTTAAAAGACATCATTAATTCTATTGTTGTATCTTATGAGATGGACAACGGCTTAATGATGGCTAATCTAAAAAAATATGTTAAATTACTAGCTATGCAAGTGTCAGTTCAATATCCAGAATATAATATCGGCAGCAATATGATTGAAAAAATTGCTAATTCGGCATGTTATTATGCAATTGGTAATTATACATTATCAAGAAGTATTTTAACTAAAAAAGGTGAATATTCTGAAGCTGAAAAAGAAAGCTTAAAGAAAGCTAATGTTAATGGTGCGGCCATTATCAAATATGTTGTTTCACTTAACAATACAGAAATAGATTCAAAATATGCTTATGAAATTGCTAAGTATTATAACGAAAGATATGATGGCACGGGTTATCCTGAAAAAATAAGTGGTGAAAGTATTCCATTGTCAGCGCAAATTGCTAGTTTGGCAATCGAATACATAAATTTAATTAATACAATTGTGCCAGTTGATTATGGTAGAATTGCTTCATTGATTATTATGGAAGCAGGTCACAAATTTAATCCAAAAATGGTTGAGGCATTTAAGAAAGTAGCACCTGAATTTGAAGCAATTACTAAAGTAGGGGGATAGTACTATGTTTAATGCTATTTCTTTACAATTTGCCAGTTTTATTTATGTAATAGTTTTAGCAGTTGTTTATTTCCTTAAAAGAAAATATAATTTTATGGAAAGCAAAGTATATAAAGCATTATTAATTGTTACGATGTTTGTTTTGGTATTTGATATATTAAACATTTATATAACAGTTAAGAATATTTATATATTTGGAGTATTACCAGTTATAACGGAATTATATTTTATCAGTTTGTTTGTATGGTTAATATTATTTGTTTCATATGTGCTTCTAAGTCGTAATACAAAGAAATTTGATTCACTTAAAACTTTAGCTGATGAGTTTCCAATTACATATTTATGGATTGGTATAATTGTTGTTATATTTATCTTATTAATAATTGGTCAATTATTAATTGAGTACTACCAAGTTAATTACTATGGACAGGATGTCGATTTGGTTTATGTATTAGGAATTATTGGGTCATTAATTGTTTTATTCTTTATTGTGGCTAGAAATAAAAATGTTCCTAATTATAAGAATTGGGCCATTTTAGTTTCCACGATGATATTAATTGTTACAATTGTAATTCAAATGTTTAATAAGAGTGTTTCAATTATGGGAACTGGTTTTTCATTGATCACTTTGTTTCAATATTTTACTTTGGAAAATCCTGATTTAAAATATATTGATGAATTAAATGCTTTAAAAATAAAGGCTGAGGAAGCGAATATGGCAAAAACCAATTTCTTGGCAAGTATGAGCCATGAAATAAGAACACCAATGAATGTTATTATTGGTTTATCTGAAACAATTCTTCAGGGAAATCCCCCCCCAGAACTTAAAAATGATATTAAAAATATTAATGAAGCGGGAACAATTCTTTTAGAAATTGTCAATAATATTTTGGATATTACAAAAGTTGAAGCTGGAAAGACAACGTTAAATAATGCTCCATATAGTTTAGCCGATACGATTGCTAAATTATCACATATTACCAAACTATCATTGATGGATAAACCAATTAAATTTGAAGTTGAGGTAATAGGTAATATTCCTAATACCTTAAATGGTGATGAAGTTAAAGTATATCAAATACTTATGAATATTTTATCGAATGCTGTAAAATATACTAAAAAAGGAAATATTAAATTTTCAATCGAATCAGTAATATCAGGAAATAAAGATATTTTGACCTTTAAAGTGAGTGATACTGGTATCGGTATTAAAAAATCTGATAATGCTAAATTGTTTGAAAAATTTGAAAGATTAGATCAAGAGCAAAGTGATATTCAAGGAACTGGCTTAGGGTTAGTTATTACTAAAAAGTTACTTGATTTAATGGGTGGTAAAATTAGTTTTGAAAGTGAATATCAAAAGGGAACTACTTTTACGATTAATTTAGAACAAGAGATATTAGATAAGTCACAAGTTAATTTTGAAACTTATAAATCAAAGAAAGTATCAGTTGATGAATATTTTGATGGTAGTAAGTACAAAGTATTATTAGTTGATGATAATTTACTTAATCTAAAAGTGGCTGAAAAATTATTAAAGAAATATAATATTCAGGTTACGTCAGTAAATAGTGGTTTGGAATGCTTAAATATTACTAAAAACAATAAATATGATTTAGTTCTTTTGGATCATATGATGCCTGAAATGGATGGTATTCATACACTGTATAATTTAAAGAAGAGAGCAGCTGGATTCGATACGCCGGTTGTTGTGCTAACAGCTAATGCTATTGAAGGTTCTAAAGATATGTATTTAAAAGAAGGTTTTATTGATTATTTGTCAAAACCGATTGATCAGGTTGAATTAGATAGAATCCTTCGCGAGCAATTAAAAATAGCCGATGATGCACCAATTATAAATACTGATAATACAGAAACTCAGTCGGTTGGGCCAACAGTAAATCAAGTAGTTCAAAATAATTCATCTCCTGCGGCAACTGTAGCTCCAGTATTCCCAGTAGAGAATAATGCCCCAACACAAACCACAGCGCCAATTACGGAACCAATTTTTCCAATCGATAAGCCTCAACCGACACAAAGTACGGTTGAACCAATATTTGAACTTGATGATAATCAAAATAATAAATAAAAGACACATTATGTGTCTTTTTTCATATAATTTAATAGGTGATATAAATGAATGATACGTTTGCCGGAGTGGTAATCGATCCCGGACATGGGGGAATAGATAGTGGTGCTAGAGGCAATGGAGGGTTAGAAAAAAACTATTCATTACTTATTAGTAAATATATGTATGATCGTTTTAAGGAATTGGGGATACCCGTATATTTGACTAGGGATAGTGACATTACATTAACCCCTCGTGATAGAGTAGAAAAAATATTATCTTTTTTTGGAAATAATTCTAATGTTATAGTGATATCTAATCATTTGAATGCTGGGATGGGTGATGGGGCAGAAGTAATCTATGCTCTTAGAAACAACTCAAGACTGGCAAATGATATTTTAAATAATATTGAAGCAGCTGGTCAGAACATAAGAAGGGTATATCAACGTAGATTACCAAGTGATCCCCTAAAAGACTATTATTATGTTTTGCGTGATACCGGTAAAACAGAAGCCCTAATTGTCGAATATGGATTTATTGATACATTAAATGATTATAATTATGTAAAAGATAATTATAAAGAACTAGCTGAAGGTGTAATTAAGGCTGTTTTGGAATATAAGGGCATTCCATATACTGGTAAAGAGATGATAATTAGCGATAATTATAAGGTTATGAAAGGTGATACGTTATATAGTATTGCTAAAAAATTAGATACAACGGTTGATGAACTTAAGAAGATTAATAATTTAGATAATAATGTTTTAAGCATTGGAGAAATAATTAAAATACCAACTAAAATAATTGATACTGGTGAAACCAAATTATACCAAGTTAAAGCCGGTGATACGCTTTATAGCATTGCTAATAAATATGGTATTACTGTAAAAGAATTAAAAGCAATTAATAACCTTTCGGATAATAAATTAGCAATTGGCCAATTGTTAAATGTACCAAGTGGATTATCCAGTGTTAATACTTATACGGTAAGTAGTGGCGATACGCTTTATAGTATTGCTAAAAAATTTGGAATATCAATAGATAAATTAAAAGATATCAATCAACTAAAGGATAATATGTTAAAAATTGGTCAAAAATTAATTATTCCTTTGCTAGAAGATACAACATATGTGGTAAAAACAGGCGATACATTATATAGTATAGCTAGGAAGTTTAATATAACAGTTGATGAATTAAAAAAACTCAACAATTTAGTTGATGACATCTTAACAATAGGAAAAATATTAATTATAAAATAAAAAAGCACTTAGTGCTTTTTAAATTATTCCAATTAAGTTTAAAAGTAATAAGATTATTACACCAGGTAATCCTAGCACACCTACGACTAAGCCGGTGATAATATTAACCGGAATATTGATTCCTAATGAACCACCAAATTTATTAATTAGCCATAATACAAGAATACCTAATAAAACGTTGATTATTAATTCAACAATTCTTTTAAGATTTACATGGAAAACAAATTTAGCCAATAAAATAACAATGATGGCAGTTAATATAATAGTAAGATAATTCATATATACTCCTCCTTAATACAATTATATCACATTTTATTAATTATTTTCTAATTAGATGCGTAGGAAGACCATTTTTGAATATTGGTAATAGTTCTCCCATAATTAGTGGTTTAGCATAATTGATGAAATCTTCTTTCATCATATTGTTATCTAAATCAATCCATTCGAGAGGTACTTTCTTTTCAACGTTAGCAATATTATGAATATCATAAGTATCAGTAGTTATTTGATAATTATCATTTCTTTGCATAATAACCATCATACCGGTTTTACCATTATTGGCTTCCTCAACAGCTTTCATGCCAACCATTTCAGCTTCATTAATATCGGTTAGAGAAGCAAGATGAGTGGCTGCGCGTTGAAGAGTTGAAAATTCAATTGCTCTAGTCTTTAAACCGGTTTCTTTAGCAATTATATTGGCTAAAGTAACAGCACATCCAGATAGTTGTTTATGTCCAAAAGAATCAACTTTTCGATCTTCATCTCCTAGTTCGCAAACAAATTTACCATCACTTGTTTTTAAACCTTCAGATACAGCGATTACGACACTAGCTTTCTTTTTAATAAGTGACTTAACGTTGGTTAAAAATTCATCTAGGTCAAAATCTATTTCTGGCAAATAAATTGCGTCAACGCCTTCACAGTCTTCACCTTTAGCGAGTGCAGCAGCGGCTGTTAACCAACCAGCATGACGTCCCATAATTTCCACAACACAAATTGTTTGCCTTGTTTTATCAAAAGATGAATTATCACGAATTATTTCTTTAATGCTCGTAGCAATATATTTGGCAGCAGAACCATACCCTGGACAGTGATCGGTAATTGGTAAATCATTATCGATTGTTTTAGGAATGCCCATAAATAATTGTGGTTTATGGTGTTCTTTGGCATAATCAGAGAGCATCTTTATTGTATCCATCGAATCATTACCACCAATATAGAATAAAGCATCAATTTTATATTTTTCTAAGATATTAAATATTTTTTCATATAATTCTTCATTTCCGTCAATTTTAGGTAATTTATAGCGACAAGAACCCAAAAAAGCCGAAGGTGTTCTTTTTAATAATTCATAATTCTCATCTTTATCTAGATATTCACCTAAATCGATAATATTTTCTTTTAAAAATCCTTCAATGCCATGTACCATTCCATATACTTTATCAATACCTAGTTCTTTGGCCTTTTTATAAACACCAGCGACACTGGAATTAATGACAGCAGTAGGTCCGCCTGATTGTCCAACAATAATATTTTTCATTTTATATTCCTCACTTTCTTCCAATATTATAGCACTTTATCAATAAAAAAACTACTTAAAAAGTAGTTATTTTTCGGTTATTTCGCCATCTTTATTAATGTTAGCATTATGGCTCCACGAGTTCATATTTTGGATTACTCGGTACTTTTCATTATCATATAAAATTTGAGTATATTCATTTTCTTCTTTGGCTGGGATAAAGTAATATTGCATCTTACCATCATCATTTAGCTTTATTTGGAAGATACCCGTATCTTTTGTTTCGTCATTAAATATGAAATCTCCCAAATTATAAATGATTGGTTTATGATTATAAAAATCAATTCCTTGTAAGACATGGGCATGAGTTCCGACGATTGCATCAGCTCCAGCGTCAATATATATTTTTGATGTATCAATTTGTACATCTTCAAGTTCATGGGAATCTTCTCTTCCCCAGTGAACCAGTAAAATAACATAATCACTATTTTTCTTAGTTTCATTAATTAATTCTTTTAATGGCTCTGGGTTATAACATCTAAATACACCACCTTCAGTTTCATTAGCTTCAGGTGTTTTGATATTTTTTTCAGCCCTAGTCGCATTGATAAAAGCAATTTTATAGCCATTTAAGATGAAATAGTATGGTTTTTTAGCTTCATCAATATTTTTACCAGCACCGATATATGGTATTTTATATTCATTTAAACTATCTAACATATCATAAAAAGCCTCTTTACCAAAATCATAGACATGATTATTAGCTAGGGTTAATAAATCAGCGCCCATTTCATTATAAATAGGAATTCTTTTAGGAGAAGCCTTAAAATTATATAGTTTAGGTATTTTTTCTCCGCGATTACTAATTGTAAATTCACTATTGATAACCATAATATCCGTTTCGGTCATTACTTTTACTGTATCTTCAGAAAGAATGCCAAAAATACCTTTATTACGTTCATCATATTTGGGCATAATATACCAATTATCTGCTAACGAAACATCCCCTACGAAGCTAATCGTGTTTTCTTTGGAAGTATTAATTATTTTAATATTGTCCATATTATCATATGTATTATTATATAAATCATTTAAGACAAAATAAGAATTGCCAGTTGCTTTATGCCAAATAGTTTCATCATATTGATTACTCTCTAAGTATGAATTTATTTCTTTCAAAGAGTCTATTTGATAATTTTCATATATCCATGTGAGAAAATTATCATCTATTTTTTCATCTTTAATATTATTTTTAATATTAGTTATTAATTCGATTGATTCATCAGTATGTTCTATGTCTTGATATTTTTTTAGAAGAACACTATATACTATAACAATAGTTATAAGAATAAATATCGGAATTATTTTTTTCATCATTACCTCGCTTTATGATGATAACAAGTCATTATTTCACTTTCATCATTGATTTTATCAAAGGGATATTCATTGGGAATTTGTAATGTGGCAATGTGATTTTTTAATTCAGCAAGCCTTTCATCTAATTCACTAAAAGAGAATTCATCATCTTTCTTAACATTATATATGAAGGATAATTCGTTCATAATATCACCTATATTCCTAATAATATTTTAACATGAAATAGTATTCTTTACAAATCAATATTGTGTTAATAATATGTCAAAGAAACAATATTGATAGATTTTTATTTAGTTATGTGCTAATATTTAGGTAGATGGTGGGTGAACAAATGGAAAAAGAAAGTATTAAAAATAAGATAATTCACTTTGATAATAAAATTGATGAATCAAAAAGAATTATTAAACAACTTAACAAATTAGAGGATGATTTTCTTTTGCTAGACAAAAGTTTTGGCAAATGCCTATCATTGCTTGCTGCATCAATTAAAGGGCGTAAGGTGAGCGTGATATTGGATCAATCATCTGAAGTAAAAAACAAATGTATAAACGAATCATTAAGTATAATTGGTAAAAACAAGGATAAAATTTATAATGTGATGCAGGAAGATATAAAAAATAAAGAAAAATTAGAAAAAGATTATAAAAAAAGCCTTGAAAAAGAAAAAAAGCAAAATAATGTGTCATAAATGTGTTAACTAATGACTGAAAATGTTTACTTTGTATTGTAAATATGATATATTATAATCGTAATTAAATAGGGAGGAATTTTATGTCAAATAGGTTTGCTGCACAGCCAGAAATATTGAAAACAGAAGGTAATGAAATTCTTGATAAATCTAATAGATTTGCTCAAAATGTTAATAAGATTTATGCTACAATTGAGGAAATGCTAAAAAGTAGCTATATGTCTCCAGCAGCAGTAGCGATTGCTAGAGAAATAGAAGGATACAGAGAAGATTTAGGTAAGATGACTAAAGTAATCAGAAATTATGGTAATTATTGTGTAAAATCAGCTGGCATTATTAATAAGAATGAAAGTAATATTATTGATAATGTTAATACTGGATTATAATGGAGGAATAATATGAGCGATATGGGAACTGCGATTACTTATGAAAGAGTAAGATTAGATGCCAAAACAATCAAAGAATGCGCTTCAGTTATGCGCGGCATTTTCGATGATTTTGGCAATTCAATGAACAGAATTGGAGCGCAAGATGTTTATGAAGGCGATGCTGGTGAAACATTGGGTCAAAAGTTTAATACTTTAAAAGGTAAATTTGATTCATATATAAAACTTGTTAATGAATTTGCTGATACGATAACTAGTGCTTCTGAACAAACTGCTGCAACAGAACGTGAATTATCTGCTGAAGCAGACAATTTAGCTAACTAAAAAACAATTAATCAAATTGTTTTTTTTAATATATGTGGTATTATATTTTGCCGTGGGTGATATTATGCAATATTTAACGGTTGGCACTAATAAAATAGTAGATGAATTGTTTAAGGAAGTTCAAGATACGGGAACAGCAAATTTAAAGCCCTGTGGTGGTCTATGGTTGACTAAATATATGGGTGATAATTACAATGAGTGGGTAGAATTTATTATTGATGAACCAACTACTTTCTTTTACAAAAGTAGGAATTATTCAATGTGGGAACAGCCTTGCTCATTAGTAACATTAAGAGAAGATGCAAAAATATTGAATTTAGATAGCAAAAGTAAATTAGATTATTTAAGAGAAAAATATCCATTAGATGAATATAAATTTTCATATGAAATAATTAGTAAGCTTTATGATGGAATATTTATTGATATGTATCATTTATTATATGATATAAGTGATAGTGAAATACGTCAAAGAATCTTTAAGTTTGGTGTCAATTCCTTACTTCTATTCAATTTAGGATGTATCGATTATTATCAACCAGGGATAGTTTCAATAGAACCATTTAATTATGAATATGGAATGTGTGAACTTCCTAATTATAAGATTAATATTGAACCTGTCAAACGTAAAATATTAAGTAAGAAACACAATTAGTTAATTGCGTTTTTTTTGATGTAATTATTATTTAAAAAATCGAATTTAGTAGTATAATATAATTGAATTCATAAAATGTGGAGGTTAATAATGGGAGAATTAAGAGAATTATATGATATTAATAGTAATCCAACAGGAATAACGTATCATAAAGGAGAACCGATTCCTGAAGGATATTATCCAATGGTCGTAATGGTGGTAATTAGAAATTCAAAAGGTGAATTTCTAATGCAAAAAAGAGTGCCATCAAAAGGTGGCGATTGGGGAGTAACTGGAGGACATCCAAAAGCCGGGGAAACACCAATAGAGGGAATAATAACAGAAGTATCCGAAGAATTAGGATTAGATTTTTCAAAAGAAGATTTTATTCTATATGATTCTGGATGTGATGGTCATGATTGTTATAAAATGTACTTTGTAAATAAAGATGTTGATTTGAAAGATATAACTATTCAAGTGGAAGAATTAACGGAAGTAAGATGGTTTTCAATGGATGAATTAAATCATATGGTTGAAACAAAAGAACTAAATGAAAATCAAAATGCTTGTTTTAAAAAAGTGGTTGAATATTTAAAGAATAATTAAATTTTACAAATATCAAATAGATGATATATTTTGGGACACTTTTGAGTGTGGTTAATAACGATAAGAATCTCATCATGACTGACAAAAAGATACACAAAAATTTGTGGTAGTTTTTGTTGTTTATGAAAGAAGGTTCTTTTTTGGTACCACACGATAGAGAAAAAAGGTAAAATTTAATGGATAGTTTAAAAGTGGTTATCTTTAATTTAGTAAATAAAAAATACTTAATAATAAGTATTTTTATTTGCTTGATATTTCTTTTAATAATTCGTTTTGAGATCGTTAAACTATAAAAGATAATTAAAACACCTTCCGTTTATAGCCTCTCTCCTCAACATATTGCCTAATTCTATCTCTTATTTCATCTGTTGTAAAATTAGTTTTAATTATTCCTTTTTCATCGGTATTATGGTTTACTCCAAATTCGATAGAGTGAAAATCTCTTAACTCCAATCCGTAAAATGCGCTATGATTAGCTGACGTTGAACCGAGTTCAATACTTGCAGTATCAGTTGTTGATTCAGTACCTTCTGTATATTTGTAATCGTCAAACAAATTAATGCAATACTCAAAATTTTGCATTTCATTGTTTATTTCCACAAATGATATGTTTGTGGTATTTTTCCAATTTATTCTTGCTATAATGCTATTTCCTTCTGTACTAATAATCCATGGTTCATCTTCTTTAGTTAAATCATTAACGGCATTAGCTAATACTTCGTTAATCGGCATCATCGCTTTAACTTTTGCTTCTTTGTATAACTTAAATTTGCCAAGTTTCTTTGCGTAAATCATCAAAAGAATAATACCTACAAAAAACACTAACTTAATTGTTAGTGTTTTGATTTCTAAATAGCACTTGTAGTTACCGGCTGTGAAACTACTTATGCATTATCAGTTACTATATATTTTTATTAAAATCTATTATTTGCCTAATGTCTTTACCTTTACCTTGCAACGATTTTGCGCCATAGCTACTTCTTTTATTAGATTTTCATCTTGAAACATCCAAGGTTCATCAAGTAGTTTCTTTACATTAATTCTTATATTGTTTTCTAAGCAAGTTTTGAGTAAAATACCGACGCCAAAAATATTTAGATGTTGATTTTTATTGGTTGGATCAGGGTCACCATATGTAAAATCAAAATGAAGTCCTTTTTCAAATAACTCTCTTTGGCTTTCTTCTGGTATATTATATTTATTTAATAAATCTAATATTTCTAGTATTTCATCTTTTAACATATTTTCAACTCCTTGGCCACTTATTATAAATTAAAGAGGGAAAAAATGCAATATATAAAAAAACTCTAACTAAATAGTTAGAGCAGTAAGTACTAATGGCACGCAGTTATTACTCGTTTGAGAAAAAACTCGTGTAAATGAAATTTGAGACTAAGCTCAATTACATA
>ONWZ01000140.1 GCA_900321645.1 uncultured Eubacteriales bacterium
AGTGTATCCGGCCTGTGGAGCAACTAATAATGCCATTGAATTAACTATATCTAAATTAGAAGAAGTAACTAACTATCCTCAATGGATAGATGTTTGTAAATTAAAAGAGGAAACATAAAATGAGTATTGATGAAATATTAAAACATATATATACCGCAAGATATCCCAATTTTAAATGCTATGACACACTAAAAGAATTATTGCAAAAAAATGAACAATTTAAAGCAATCATTATTGAAGGTATAAAACAAAATAAAATATGGGGCTTTGATCAAGAATTATGGGAAAAATTAGATAAACAAAATTTAAGATCACCTAAAGTAAATAGTTTTATAGATGTCTTTAAAGATGGTTATAATCAAGGATATTGTACGGTTTGTGCTAAACAAGTGAGCTATTCACTAGATACATGTGAAATATGTGGCGGTATCCTACCAATTTTAAAGGGGACCACTAATTGTCCTGAAGGTAATCATACTTGGATAGAATATCAAAATGCCATTATTGATACGACATTAATGCTAGTTATTGATAAAGAATATAGTAAACAATTAGGCTATATTGAAGAAAATAGATACAATCCTAATAATGATCGTATCTATAGTGCTACCAAAGAGTTTACTAATGACATGACAATAAAAAGAAGATAATCTCTTCTTTTTATTGTTTACGTCCACATTTCTTGCAATATAATGAATCAGCATCGATAACCGCACCACAATGTTTACAACACATATCCCAAGATGAAAAACCATCATTTACTGCTCCAGATGTAATTTTTACACCTTCTTTGGCAATATTAGCACTTTTCGTAGCTAATTCCTTTAAAGTATCCTCGGATTCATCCATCATATATTTTGCAGCTTTTATTTGTCTACTCATCATTTTACCCCTAAATTTAGGACTAATCATTAATAAAAATGTAAGAATAAAGATACATACCGCAATTATAGGAACAACTATAAAAACTTTTTCCAAGTTATCACCTCAAAACAATTATATCATAAATAAAAAATATGATATAATATTTATGTAAAAAAGAATGGAGGAACAATGAAAATCTTAAAAAATGATTTAAAATGTGAACTTAATCTTAGAACAGAAAAAGATTTCCCTACGAAGGGAGTTGAATTTATTGATATTACACCATTAATAATTCAAGAGGACATATTAAAGAAAATTACCAATGCTTTTGCTAAAGAAATAAAAAGTAAGAATGTTGATTATCTCTTGGCACCAGAAGCCAGAGGTTTCTTATTTGGTGCCTGTGTAGCTACTAAATTAGGTATTGGACTTATCCCGGTAAGAAAGAAAGGCAAATTACCCCCATCAACGGTTGAAAAATCATTTGATTATGAAAAAGAATATGGTAAAGATACTTTGGAAATTCCAAAATTAGTTAATGATAACTATAAAGATAAAAAGTTTTATATCCTAGATGATATATATGCTACTGGAAATACCCATAAAGCAATAGAAAAAGCTGTAAAAGATCTAGGCGGTAACGTCGTGGGTGTGGGAGTAGTTCTAAATATAAAAGAATTAAACAATAATAAAGATTTGTTCTCAATTATTGACATAAATGAATCGTAAGGAGAAATATGAACAATAAAAAAACAATAATTATTGCAATTATATTATTAATTATAATGCTAATTCCAATACCAATAAAAATAAAAGATGGCGGTTCAGTTGAATATAAAGCTATCCTATATGAATATACCAAGATACATAGACTAAATGAGAATTCATCTACTGGATATGAAGATGGTTGGAATCTAGAAATATTAGGTATTCACATAGCGGGAAATACTACTGTATGGATTAGTGCTAGTAAAATATATCCAGATTTATTTGATAGGAATGAAATAATTAAAGTAGGAATAGATAATTATTCACAATACAATAATTATTTTGAATATACTGACAATGACACAATAAATAAAATTTATATTATATTTAGAGATTTAATAACTAATGTTTCAAGTAGAAATGATACTCCAGAAAATCCAGAAGAATTATATAAAGTAATATTCTTTAACAGTGATGATATGTTAATAGAAAGTAATAATGATATTTCCAAGGCAATTGTATATGTATATAAAAAAGATAATAAATACTATGTTGAAGAACCAAAGAACGGTATTTATCAAATAACCGAAGAAGATTTCAACACCATTAAAAACTATGCCAAATAAAAAACGAACCATCAAATTATTGATGGTTCGATTTCTCTCAATGGAGCGACTTAGATACGATATACGACCTTAAGTTCTTCTTTGTAATTTGATTATATAACATTTAGAATTATTATGCAAGAATTGATTTTACACTATTTGTTCCGGTTTAGATTATTTTTAAAAAAAAATATTGACTTTGCATATAATATTATGTATCATATTAACTTAATCAACAAAAAAAACTTGCATAAAATATTTTTCAATGATAATATTAAGATAGTAGAGGTGGATGTGAAATGAAAAAAAATAATTTCATCTTGAATGCCAAAGATTTGGCTAGCTATATATGCTATAGATACTTTAAAATTTATGCAAAAGGTAAAAAAGAAATATCTCCCATTAAACTACAAAAATCATTATATTTTCTATTTGCATATTGGGGTGGCTTTGTTAGAAAAAATAACAATAATATAGATTATGTTGAAGAAAAAATTAATCAAAGTGAATATCTTTTTGAAGATGAATTTCATGCATGGGTATATGGACCAGTTATACCAAAAATATTTGGAATGTATAAAAATAATGAAATTGATTACAAAGAATTAAATGAAGATGAAGTATTTAATGGAACTGATAATTTTGTAAAAGAAACAATTGATAGTTTGCTTGATGAATTATTTGAAATTGCTGATTTTAAACTTGTCAGTATTTCACATGAAGATAATTGCTGGAAAGATCATTTTGATATCTTTGACAATGAACACAATGAAGTTATACCAAGAGATGAGATAGTAAATGAATACGCACTTAGGGAAACAGTTTAAATCTAATAATATAATATCTAATCGAAGCAACAAAAAAAATAATCATATTGCTGATAGAAGCATTTTAGATTTTGGTGATGATAAATTCAATTTTGATGATGCACTAAAATCTGTTAATATTCCAATTTGGAGTTTTACAAATTATTTTAAAAACAGAAAAGATGTAATGTTTAAATTTACTAAAAGAGAATATAGTAAATTATTAAATGGTACTGCAGATTTGGATAATGAATATGAATTTAAAACTTTAGAATTTAATGGATCAATAAATCTACAAAAATATTTGGATATTTATAGTGAAACCATAGGCTATACAATTACACAGTTACCAATTATATATAGATTTAAAAATATAAACAATGCTAATCTACAATTTTATGTTTCAAGTGAAAACAAAAAAATTAAAGTGATCTTTATTGATATATACCATTTGGGAATATTGGCTAATGATAGTGAAACAGGAAAAAGTTCATTTGAAAACTATGAGCAAAATAAGAATAATAATTATTGTTTATCAAACCTAAAACAACAATATGAATAATTACAAAAATTATTAGATAATTGATAAAAGCAAACAAAATTCTTGACATTTGTTTGCTTTTGTTATACAATATTAGGCCATCAACGAAGAAATAATAGGAAAAATATGAGAGGGGAAATGTAATTTTATGACAAAACTTAAATTAAAAATATTGCTTGCTAAATACAAGCATGAAATATCAAATGGTAACAATGAGCATTTAAAAGATTTAATTGCTGTAATGGTACTATTAGATTTATCATACATCAATACCGGTTCAATTGAACATACAAATATGAATAATATAAATCTTAAAGAGCTAATGTTTTGGGGACCAGTAAGTAATGAATATGAAGTACCTACAATTGAAAAAATTAATCTTTTAAAAAAGAAATACAAAAAAGAACTTAAGAACTATTCAATCCCAGCAAATTACATAACAGAAAATGCGGCAACAACTTGGATTGAGATGATGATTAATTTTGGAATGATCAAAGAAGGTCAAATTATTAATCTTGAGCAATTTGTATTAGCAGATTTTATGACTGATAAGAAATTGATTGCAATGTTTGAGACTAATGGAATGTCTATATGTAATTATAGTACATCTATAAAAAGATAAACATTTATATTTAAAAACATAATTATTTGTGACATATTGTCATGCTTAATTATGTTTTTTTCTTTTGGGATTGGGGATACCCCATAATACGCGAAAAGTCCTCGTGGGAGGAACTTTTCAGTGCTTGCTAATTATTTATAGATAAAATTGTTAAATTGTTTTTTTAGATATAAGTAAGTGAGTATCGATATTTTTATCAAAAGAAAACTACGATACTTTCGGTATCGTAGACTGTATCTAAATGGAGCAGATGAGATACCTCTCCCGCACTCTTGCGTTTTGATTAAACAATATCATCAAATAGTTGCCTAATATCTATTTCTAATGCATCTGCAAATTTACCTACAGTTTCAAGTAATGGTGTTTTATCAATTGATAGGCATTCTAAATCTCTAACATATCCATGCGTCAATCCAGTTAAATCCGCAAGTTCTTGAAGTGTATACTTTCTCATTAAGCGATATTTCTTTATATTTTTTCTAACAATTAATGATAATTGTTCTTTAGAATATCTACTAGTCAAAGTACATCACTTCCTCTCTAGTAAAATTATTTCATAAAAAATATAAAAAATATGTCGCCTACAAGAAGTTTTAATGATATAATGAAAATAGTGATATAATATAATTAAAAAGAAAATAAACTTTAAAATGAGTTTAAGAGGAGGTTTAAATGAAAAAGAAAATAGTTGCTTTTTTAATATTGATTATGGTACTTATACCTTTGACCGGGTGTAATAACAAAAAAGTTAAAGATTCCAAGGAAACTAATAATACAAAAGAAGTAAATAAAGATATTAGTACTGATGAAAGTAATGACAAAGATAATGATAAGAATAGTAATTCAAACACCGAAACAAATAATGGTTTAGAAGAAAACAATAATGTAAACACTAATACAGCTCCAAAACAAGATGAAAAAAAGGCTAATAACAAAACCAATAATAATACTAATAATAGCAATAATGATTCCAACACAACTCCAGCAGGCACTCCAACAAATACCCCAAGTTCTGGTAATAGCAATTCTAACAATAATCAAAATACTCAACCAACTCAACCAGTAAAATATAATGTATATTTTAATTCAAATGGTGGAACACAAGTTTCATCACAAACAATAGAAAATGGAAAAACTG
>ONWZ01000044.1 GCA_900321645.1 uncultured Eubacteriales bacterium
ACTGCTCTAAGCATTGCCCTTATTGTTGTTACCTTTATTACTAGTCTATGTTTTTATACTTTGAGTCAAATCTTTAAGACAGCTATCGAATATAAAACAGAAGTAGACTATACGGTATAGGAGGAAATATGATTATTGTCAATTTAGATATTATGATGGCCAAAAGAAAAATGTCTTTAAATGAGCTAAGTGATAAAACAGGCATCACTTTAGCTAACTTATCAATTTTAAAGAATAATAAAGCGAAAGCAATTCGTTTTTCAACATTAGCAGTTATTTGCGAATCATTAAATTGTCAGCCAAGCGATTTACTTGAATATAAGGAGGAAAATCATGGATAAGAAAACCTATAAATTAACGATTATTCCCATTATCATTGCCACAATAATTATTACCATTTTAAGTAATTTTAAATTTGCTAATTATAATAAATATTTTCTTTTTCCGATAACCATTTTAATAATTACTTTTATTTATCTTATTAGGAAAGAAAATCTTGTTATTAATAAAAAAGGGTATTTCTATTTAATTCCCGTTGGAATAATTATTCTAGGAACATTCTTTTTAAGAACCAATATTTCAAATCTAGTTTTAAATGTTTTTATTTTACCGATTCTTTTATCAATTATGTTTTTTACTTTAACAAATAAAAATTATCAAATTAATGGTAATTTCTTGAATTGGATGACTAAACTATTTCCATCCAATTTATTTACTAATCTTAAAATAATTAAAGAAAATACTAATACCAAAAATAAAGGTGACAAAAAGATTAAAAGTATTCTTTTAGGTATTATTATAAGTATTCCATTAATTGTTATTATTTTAGGATTATTAACTAGTGCTGATGACTATTTTAATGCTCTCATAGAAAAAATTATTAATAATATTGATAATCTCTTCAATTTTAAGTTTTTAAAGAATAACTTTCTTGTACTAATTCTATCGTTTATAACATTCTTTTCAACATTTATCAATATTCATAAACACAAAAACACCTCTATTACTCTTTCAGAAAAGAAAAAAATTGAACCAACTATTATTAATACTATCTTGATTATTACAAACTTCGTTTTCTTACTTTTCGTTATATCAGAAATATCACGTTTAACGGGTAACTTTTTAGATTTACCAAGTGAATATACCTATGCATCTTATGCTAGAGAAGGATTCTTCCAATTATTGTTAGTAACCATTATTAATTTTAGTATTATCTTCTATATCATATATAGAACCAACGGTATTAAAGAGAATAAACTATTAAAATACCTATCATTATCTCTTGTCATCTTTACGATTGTTTTAATCCTTAATTCTTACTATCGTATGTATATGTATATGAGTACTTTTGGATTTACTGTTTTAAGAGGACAAGTAATCTTATTCCTCTTAATGGAACTAATTATTTCATTAGTAATGATTAAAAAAATAATTAGTAACCTTAAATATAAAGATGCTTACATATTATTTAATGTAATGATTACTACTTATATTATTAACATTTTTACTTGTCATATTACGCTTATGGATTATTTAAATCATCTAATTAATAAATAAAAATGCCTAAAAGGCATTTTTTTCTTATCCTAATTTATCGCCATTAGTAGTTTCCTTATCAGGTGTAATTAAAACTACTCCACCTTCACTATAAGTTCCTAACACTAGTACTTCTGACATATAATTTGCTATTTGACGAGGTGGAAAGTTAACCACCGCCAATACTTTTTTACCAATTAATTCATCAGTCGTATATTTATCAGTTATTTGAGCAGATGACTTTTTTATACCAATCTTGTTTCCAAAATCGATTGTCAATTTATAAGCAGGTTTTTTTGCTTCATCGAAAGCACACGCTTCAAGAATAGTTCCTACCCGAATATCTAATTTCATAAAATCTTCAAACTCTGCCACTAACGCCACTCATCCCTTCTTGTATCATCAGTTTCTTGTTTTAAAAATTCTGAAACTGCTTCAATCGTATCTAATACTGGATTTTTTTTCTTCGCTTCTGGTAAACTATTTCTTAAAGTATCTAATATTTTATCTTTTGGAATATATTTAACCACATAATTCCATTCTTTTTCATATTCAGTAAGACTTCTTATATCATTATTTGGTTTAATATCAGTTCTAATGACATAATAATTATTACTTGTTAATGTATTTAATCCTTTTTCTGGATAATCACGATTATAATATTTTACTCTAAAGAATGGCTGCAAATCTAAATTATCAAAGATAATACCACTTTCTTCCTTTAATTCACGCGTTAAAGCAGCCATCAACGTTTCGCCTTCTTCGACATGACCCCCAACACACTGATAAGTTTTATCGGCGTAGCCAATTAATATTTCATCATTTGAATTTATGATAATTGCTTTTACTCTTTGAACAAAATTATTAATATCTTTTTCATCAAGTAGATCATAATTATAAATTATTTCTTTCATTTACGATTCTCCTTTAAAACAATATTGTCCATACTCTTAACAATACTATTTCCAGGAATTACTCCTCTTACAGAAACTAATGGATAAACATTTGTATTTGGTCCAACTATTGTTCCTGGATTTAAAACTGTATTACAACCAATTTCTACATTATCGCCAAGAAAAGCACCTACTTTTCTTAAATTAGTTTCTAACTTCATCTCTTGATTTTTAATCACAATATTCTTTTTATCACTCTTAATATTTGAAGTAATACTACCAGCACCCATATGTGAAGCATATCCCAAAATAGAGTCTCCTACATAATTAAAATGTGGTACTTCAACATTATCAAAAAGAATGGCATTTTTGATTTCACAAGAATTACCTAAAATACTATTTTTACCAATAATAACAGCACCTCTAATAAATGCACAATGTCTAATTTGAGCATTCTCATCAATAATACAAGGTCCTGTAATTGATGCCGTATTGGCTATCTTAGCAGTTTTATGAATCCATATATTATCACCTAATAATTCATATTCTTTTGGTAACGTTTTACCTAGATTAATAATATAATCTTTTATTTCTGGCAAAACCATATAAGGATATTCATATTTTTTAATCAAACTAATAGCAATTGAATTATCACTTATAAATATATCTTTTGTTTTCATAACATACCTTCCTTTAACATAATATAGACCGTTTTATTTAGTATTTATTAATTTTTCATCCTTATATTCATAGCTTAACTTATTTTTGTTTGTTACTATAGATTCTCCAAGTAGGTCTTCAATTTCATTAGTTAATATAGCAAATTCTTTGCCTCTGCTGCAATTGATGAATCAAATATTTTATCTATTCTTTCACTACCTAAATGAGCTAACCATTGTTTAATTGACTCTGCATTTTTACTTTGAATTGATTCAATAATACGAAACATACCTTCAATATCTACAACACTTATAAAGTATTTTTCTTCTTCGTTATTCCATACTGTTCTTATAGTTTTATCATTGAATAACTTATTAACTAAATACATCTTATCTTGATTCATCTAAAACCTTCTTACCCAATAATATAATTATATCATAAAAGTAGGCTTGTCAAGGCAAAAAGCAAACAAATATTTTTTGATAATTATTTTTCAATGTACATAAGCTTAACAACACATTCAGTATGGCATGTTTGTGGGTACTAGACATGTCTATTTTCATGTAATATATAGGCTCTATTTCTTATTACCAATTAATTCTAAATTTTTGATACTTTCTAAAAATGCAAGTTCAACATCACTAGGTTTCGTTGATATTCTATTTTTATATTTATCATATTCTCTTTTGGCATGATCAATTGCTTCTTCATGACTAATTTTACCAGCATCCTTTAAAATATCTTTTCTATTCATCTTTAAAAAGTAGTTTAACTCTTTAACCCAATCATCCATGGTCATTACATTTTGTTCGATAGCTTGAAGTTCGGCATAATCAAGATACATCGAAACAATTCTATTTAATATATCAAGTTCTTTTTCATTTAGATAATTTTTAGCAATAGTTGCTTCAGATAGAGTTGGATAATTACCAATGAACGATGTAAGTCCCATAAAGTCTTTATTACCATCAGCACGTTCTACAATAACTTCAGCCGCAGTATGCCCGTGTGCTGCCCAATGCATCTTATTTTGAACCGTTTTAAAAAATTCTTTTGTTACTTCTGCTTTTGGATCATAATCAACTGATGTTGCATAAATATCTAGCACTTTTCTCCAAAAAACTTTTTCACTTGATCTAATGTCACGTATTCTAGAAAGCAATTCATCAAAATATAATCCACCACCAGCACGTTTTAATAAATCATCATTCATGGTAAATCCTTTAGTTATATATTCAGTAAGTTTATCATTTGCCCATTTTCTAAAATTTGTACCTATATTAGAACGTACTCTAAAACCTATTGCGACAATCATATCAAGATTATAGTA
>ONWZ01000010.1 GCA_900321645.1 uncultured Eubacteriales bacterium
CTCAATTGCTCGTGAAAAAGATCAAGTAAAAGAGGTAAAACAAGGACTAGAATGTGGTATTACAATTGAAAACTTTAATGATATCAAGGAAGGAGATATCATCGAAGCATATGAAATAGTGGAGGTAAAAAGATAATATGAAAAAAACATCAGATATTTTAATTCAAAGACAAAGAAACATTAATACACATTTAAATGACATTAAGGAAGCTAGCGAAAGAAATTTAGCTTCAATCAACAAAGCAAGAGAAAACAACAAATTATATTTAGAGGGGTATAGAGCCGGTTTAAGAGGTGAACTTCCTTTGGAGAGCTTTACTGAATTAGTACAAGAAAATGGTAAAGAAGTACAAATGAAAGATCATCGTAATTTTAAAGCTGGTTACTTAAATGGTAAAAAAGAATTAGAAAATCAAATGGCCAAAAAAACTGGTTTATCTAGATAGGAGGACTCCTGATGAGCGTTAAAATCGACAGATTAAATAATGCTTTTGTTGAAAAAATAAGTGAAATTATTCATGATGAAGTAAAAGATAAAGATGCTAAAATGGTTACGATTACTGATGCGAGAGTAACCAATGATTTGTCATATGCTAAAATTTATTTTACAACAATGAATAATGATCGCAAAAAGGTCCTAGACGCTTTAAATAAGGCTAGTGGGTTTATAAGAAGTAAACTATGTGAAAAGATTGATATTCGGAAGATGCCAGAAATCAGTTTCGTATATGATGAATCCATCGAATATGGTAAAAAAATCGAGGATATCATTGAAAGGATAAATAATCATGAGTGAAATGCTTGAATTAATTAATAAGAGTAGTACAATTCTTGTTCTAACCCATGAAAGTCCTGATGGTGATGCAATTGGTTCAGCTATGGCAATGTATCAAGTTTTAAAGAATATGAACAAAACCGTTGATATCGTCATCCCGGAAATTCCTGAAACGTTTATGTTTTTAGATGATATTCACGAAGTACTTCCAAAAAGTGACAAGGAATATGATTTATCGATCGTTCTAGATTGTGCAACAAAAGAGCGAATTGGCGAGATAAACAAAGAATACTCAAGATGTAAAAAAAGTATTGTAATCGATCATCACATGTCTAATAATGGATATGGCACAATATGTCACGTTGAACCAAATACACCAGCTTGTTGCCAGGTATTATATTATTTATTCAAAAATGAAAATATAAAAATAACCCGTGAAATTGGTGAAGCATTACTCACAGGTATGTTAACCGATACATCTGGATTTAGAAATAACGATACTAATAAAGAGACATTTTTGATGGCTGCTGATTTAGCTGATTTAAATATTGATATTTATAAAATCTATTATTTAGTCTTATCTAAAAAATCAATGGCCCAATATCTACTTATGAAAATGACATTAGACCGATTAGAACTTTTTGAAGATGGGAAAATTGCTTTTTCATACATTTCTGAAGAAGATATGGCTAATGTTGGAGCAAAGATGGGCGACCATGAAGGACTGGTCGATTTAGGTAGAAATATTGGTGGCGTCGAAGTTTCAGTGTTCATGCGTGAAGACAATGGTGTTTATCGTATTTCTTTACGTTCAAACGGCAAGGTAGATGTCAATAAAGTAGCCCAAAAATTTGGTGGTGGTGGTCATAAAATGGCCGCTGGTATAAAAATTAATGGTGATTTTAAAGAGACAAAAGAAAATATAATTAATGCTATTAAAGAGGAATTATTATAGCAATGGATGGTTTTATAATTGTTAATAAACCTTTAGGATACACGAGTAGAGACGTAGTTAACAAAATTTCGCATAAATTTAACACGAAAAAAGTGGGACACTCCGGTACCCTCGATCCAAATGCAAATGGTGTGTTAATAATCTGTCTAGGGAAAGCTCTAAAGACAATCGAATTAATGGATAATTTAGACAAAGAATATATTGCTGAAGTCATTCTCGGTATTGAAACCGATACTCTAGATCTGGATAAAAATGCAACGATCTTGCATGAAGAAAAAGTTGATATTGATAATCAAAAAATAATTGATGCAATTACTTCTTTTAAAGGAACATATCTACAAACTGTTCCTAAATATTCAGCTGTCAAAGTAAATGGTAGAAAGTTATATGAATATGCTAGAAACAATATTCCCGTTGATCTACCAAAAAAAGAAGTTATCATCAATGATATTGCAGTTATCAGTGATATAAATAGATATGATGGTAAAATATCATTTCAAATAAAATGTGCTGTCAGTAAAGGAACATATATCAGAAGCCTCGTTAGGGATATTGGCGATAGATTAAATGTTCCAGCTGTTATGAAATCTTTAACAAGAACCCGCATTGGTAATTTTAGCATTGATAATAGTTATACATTAGATAATATTTTAAATGATAACTATAAAATTATCAGTATTTTAGGGGCGTTTCCTAACATACCAAAAATTAAGATTGAGAATGATATGCTTAAAAATATCAAAAACGGAATGGTTCTAGAGAAGTTCTTTGATAGTGAAATGGCTTTCATTTTGGATAGTGAAAACAATTTGTTAGCATTATACAAAAACATAGATAATAAAAGTAGACCTTACAAGATGTTTGTATAGGTCCTTTTTTATATTCTTTTTCATAACACTCCGTAGGATAACCGTAAAATATACCTATCCACACGTTATTACTTTATTTTATATGGATTATTTGTTATAATATGGGTGTATGAGGCGATATTATGAAGCTTACAAGTAGTGTTATAAATGAAATATCAAATATTAAGCATGAGCCTGAATGGATGAAAGAATTTAGACTCAAATCTTTTGAATACTTTAAAGATGCGAAAGAACCTAATTTTGGCCCTAAATTAAAGATAAATTATGACTCAATTACTTACTATAAAAAAAGAAGTGATGAACTAACTAATGATTGGGAAAAGATTAGTTGTGCCATTCGCAATGAATTTAAAGATTTGGGAGTAATTGATGCCGAACGTAAATATTTAGATGGAATGGGTGCACAATATGATAGTGAAGTAATATATCATAATATGATTAAGGAA
>ONWZ01000081.1 GCA_900321645.1 uncultured Eubacteriales bacterium
CAAACTTCTTCAAGATAATCTTCATTCAGTGGGCTTACTTGTATATATAATTTACCATTTTCACATTTACCTCTAATTCCTGTTAAAGGCTTGCCATAAACTCCTGCATAACCATCATCAGTATCATCACATTTATTAACTTCTGGATTCCATCTATCCGTGTAGCCTTGATATGTAATAATGCCAGTATAATCAGTATTACAATCAATTGTTTTTCCGTTAAACACATAGTCATAAGGATTAACTGTATTTCCATTAATACGAACTTCAAAGTGTACATGATTTCCTGTTGAATTACCAGTAGTACCCATGTAGCCTAGAATATCACCTTTTTTAACAGTTTGTCCAACTTTTACATTTAAGTACTTTTGATGTGCATATCTTGTTTGATAGCCATTGCCATGATCAATATAAACTACATTACCATATCCACCATTAGCACCTGCGAAACTTACTATTCCATCAGCAAAAGCAACTATATAATCAGTTCCATATTTGCTTGAAATTAAGTCAATTCCTAAATGAAAATCACTTACTTGTTTACCATTCATTGTATAAGTTCTATTTCCATACTTTGAAGTTACATATTCATATCCATTTTTTAATACACTCATTATTCTTCACCTTCCTCATATCCAAAATTATTTTTTAATTGTTCTAGTTCTTCTTCTGTAATTTCTTTTAGTTCTTCATTCATTCTTATCACTCTCCTTTTTATTGAAATAATACGTTATAATCGCTGTTGTTAGTGCGACAAAGGTTTCCATACTTATTTTGCCTTTTACTGCTAAATAACACGTTGTAAGCGAAAATAGGAGGGATAAAATTGTTTTAACTTTTAATAAATTAATTAATGCTTGTTTCATTTAATCACCTCAGTTCTTAAATCCTAATTTATAAGCAATATATGTTAGCAATATCCCTAAAACTGCATAGAATATATAATCAATTAGTTTATCCCATTTCTTGCCTTTTTCTTCAGCATTATTTTTTAATGCTAAATCAAGTTTAGCATTCATCGTTGATACACTTTTTTCTAAAATATCAAGTCTATAAACTACCATTTTAAAATCACTTGTACTACTTTCTAATGTTTCAATACGTTTTTCGTGATTATTTAGTCTTTCTTTTATTAAATCTTCACTCATTCTAACCAACCTCCTAAATATTTTCTTCTACATACAACTCATCAAGTTTAGTAATATCTACTTGTTTTCCTAAAAATATCATTTCTGCATAATCAGGAAAATGTTCAGGTATTATATTTCCATCTTCGTCTGTATGCTCTGGTGCATATATATCATTAATACTTCTAATATGTTTTCCCTCATCTGATAATAATAGTCTTAAATCTCCTCTTGTAATTACTTGCATAATATCTCTCCTTTCTATGAAACAGACCAGCCTTTATTTGTAGCCGTACTAATTTCTGACGCTGATAGTTTTGCCAAATTTGTGCTTCCTAATGTTAATTTTTGTGTATTACAACCTTTTGTTGCTATATCATATAGTCCGTTTATTACATTCATTAAACTATCATGTGTTAATTTATTGATTCCATTAAAATCTAAAGCATAATTACCACTATTAGCTGATACTGATGTAAGATATGCCTCACCAGCATTTAAAAGACCTCCAAAATTAGTTAATTTTTCACACGAATTAAATGCACTAAAAAATATAGTACATTTTGATGCATCTAATTGTGGAATTGTTGTTATACTTTTACAATAATAAAACATATATTGAAAAGTAGTACTATTTGATGTGTCTAATTGTGGAATTGTTGTTATACTTGTACAATAATAAAACATATATTGAAAAGTAGTACTATTTGATGTGTCTAATTGTGGAACATAAATTAAGCGTTGGCAATTATAAAATGTGTCCCTAAAACTTTTTGAATTTGACGTATCTACTAATGGCATAAAAACCAAATCAAGATCATTAGAATATTTTCCACGACAAGTTGTTTGTGAACTATCCCAATTGTCATAAATGCTTTTTGCATAGTTAAATCCATCTGTTACTGGTTGTGGGGTTCTATCATATCCTATTTGAGTCCAATCTTCACCTGCTCCACCACCTGTTATTGAATCAATTAAAGATGAATATCCGTCCAAAGTTGTTGCACTTGGTACTTCCACCCCTTTATTTTCTATTGAGGTTTTAATACTTGCTTTTGCATTTTGTAACCTTGTTATTTCGCTTGCTATACTCATATTAAATACCTCCTAATAATGCTTC
>ONWZ01000119.1 GCA_900321645.1 uncultured Eubacteriales bacterium
AACAGATGCGACAACAATAACATCTCTTCTCGTAAGTAAAGCCGAAGTAGCTTTATGTCTAAGTTCATCAATTTCATCATTTATTTTAGCATCTTTTTCAATATATGTATCGGTACTAGGGACATATGCTTCTGGTTGATAATAATCATAATAAGATACAAAATATTCAACTCGATTATCAGGAAATAATTCTTTAAATTCACTATATAATTGACCCGCTAATGTTTTATTATGGGCAAGCACTAATGTTGGCTTATTTACTTCTTTGATAACATTGGCAATGGTAAATGTTTTACCAGTACCAGTAGCACCAAGCAATACTTGATCTCTTTTACCACTATTAATACCTTCCACTAATTCACGAATAGCTTTTGGTTGATCACCACTAGGAGTGTATTTTGATACTAAATTAAACATATTATCACCACCAATCAATTAACTATCTAAAATTATATTATACAAAAACTAAATAATCAATACATAAAAGAAAAAGACATTGTCTTTTTCTAATTATATTTACTATCTATTCCATAATATTCTTCTAAAGTTATCCAATCGCCACCATTATATAATTTGGTTGCTAATTCTACTCCAACATATCTTAAATGCCAAGATTCATATATATAACCAGTAATGCTTTCTTTTCCTTTCGGATATCTTAAAATTAAGCCAAAACGATAACAATTATCATGCACCCATTTACCTTCATATGTATTAGAGAAACTATCATCAATTGAATTTAAATCAAAGGCAAGTCCAGTTTGATGTTCTGAATGTCCTGGCCTAGCTGAATATGTATCGGCATTAGCTTGTCCATCTCTACTGACATAATTATTATAAATGCTCTTTTGGTCCCAATAAGAACGATATCCGGAAGCTATCCATAACCATCTACCAGATTCTTCTTTTTCTTTATTAAAAGTAGCTTCCATATTATTAAAAGCATTCTTAGTTTCAGATGTCAAGCCACTACCGTAATCACTAGGTAAACCATATGTCTTGTTAGCAATTAAAACGCCATCGATGTAGGTTACTCCATTTACTACTTTACCACTATATCCTTTACTGGTAGTAAATGTGCGATTATTTGGATCACTAATAATATTTAATATAAAGTCATATTCTCCCTTATTGCCTGAACTATCAACGGCTTCATATTTTAATTTATATTCGCCAGTTTTATTGACATCATAGTCACCAACTACTTTGGCTTTTATTTCTTCTTTAGAATTATCGGTTACTTTTACGCCATCAAGTAAATTGATATCTTTACCAATATAACTAGTTATTTCTTTCTTAGCTTCAATTTCAGGTTTCTTTGTATCGACTACTTCAATTTGAAAAGCATATTTTTCATTCTCATCTTGTTTGTTTTTGATAAGTAATTCAATTTCTTTTTCTCCTAAGATAGATGTATCAACTAATTCATCAAAATTGGTTATTGTTCCATTGACAATTTCTTTAACAAATACTCCAAAAGCATATTCTCCATTAATTTCGACTTTTAAATTATTATTTAAAGTAACTTTTACGCGATTTTCATTAATAATCTTTTCTTGATATTTCATATACCCAAAATATCCTACCACACCAAGAATTAATACAATTATGATTATATATAGAAATTTATGTTTTTCTTGTTTTTTACGTCTAGCCATAATATCACCTAAAAATATTTTATCAAATTAAAAACAATAAAGATAGTTTTTTATTTCTTTTTTTAAAATTAGACACTAAAAAACTAATAAGTTTTCTTATTAGTTTAGAATATTCCTTCGATATTGCCATTTTTATCGATGTCGATGTTCTCAGCAGCGGGAACTCTTGGTAATCCAGGCATTGTCATTATCTTGCCCGCCAAGGCAACGATAAATCCTGCTCCCGTTTTAACTTGAATATCTCTAATTGTGATATTGTAATCCTCATCACACTTTAAATTCTTAGGATCATCACTAAGGGAATATTGTGTCTTAGCGATACACACTGGATAATTATCATAACCAAGTTTCTTTAATTTTTTAATTTCATCTAAAGCTTTATCACTAAATATGACATCTTTAGCATAATAAATATTTTTACTTACTTTCCTTATCTTTGTTTTAATGTCATCATCAAGTTCGTAAATATAATTAAAATGTTCTCTCTTATTAACTAGTTTAACTAATTTTTGAGCTATATCAATAGCGCCCTTTCCACCGTCAGTATAACCGGTTACTAAACTAAGTTCCACATTTTTTTCTTTTAATTTAGTTCTTAGAAAATCAATTTCTTTTTGACTATCTTGGTTATACTTATTGATGGCTACGATAACATTTAAACCAAATTTTTCTTTAATATTGTCGATGTGTTTATATAAATTATCAATGCCTTTTTCTAAACCTACAAGGTTCTCTTCGAAAATATGCTCTTTATCAATTCCACCATGATATTTTAAGGCTTTAATGGTAGCAACGATTACTACCGCATCGGGATGAATTTTCATATTACGACATTTGATATCTAAGAATTTTTCAGCTCCAAGATCTGCACCAAAGCCAGCCTCAGTTACGACATAATCAGCTAATTTCAAGGCTAATTTAGTTGCTTGAATACTGTTGCATCCATGAGCTATATTAGCAAATGGTCCACCATGAATAATGGCTGGAGTATGTTCTAATGTTTGTACTAAATTAGGCTTGAAGGCATCTTTTAATAATACCGCCATGCTACCTTCAGCATGCAAATCTCTGGCATAGATTGGCTTATTATCTTTTGTATAACCAATGGTAATATTACCAAGGCGTTTCTTTAAATCGGTCATATCATTAGCTAAACACATAATAGCCATTACTTCCGAAGCTACGGTAATATCAAAAACATCCATTCTCGGAACCATGTTTTTTTCATCTGACAAGCCAGTATTAACAACTCTTAGTTGACGATCATTTAAATCCAAACATCTTTTCCAAACAACTCGATCTATTCCTAATTTATTGCCATAATAAATATGATTATCAATCATCGCCGATAATAAATTATTAGCTGCTGTCATGGCGTGAATATCACCGGTAAAATGCAAATTAATATCTTCCATTGGGGCGACTTGAACTTTGCCGCCACCTGTTGCCCCACCTTTAATACCAAAAACAGGTCCTAACGATGGTTCACGTAATGCTAATATCGCCTTCTTACCAATTTTTTTAAGTCCATCCGCAATGGCAATTGACATTGTCGTCTTCCCTTCGCCAAGTGGTGTTGGACTAATGGCTGTGACTAAAATCAACTTCCCATTTTTCTTTTTCTTTAATCGGTCATATACATTATTACTTATCTTGGCTTTATAATTACCATATAATTCTAATTCATCATTTTTAATTTCTAATTCCCTAGCAACCTTTGTTATTTTATTCAATCTTGTTTTTCTAGCTATTTCAATATCTGTCATTTTCTCACTCCCTATCATTTTTTAGTTTGTTTTA
>ONWZ01000003.1 GCA_900321645.1 uncultured Eubacteriales bacterium
ATAATGACGAGTTAGATGAACTTTTGTATAATGGATATATAGCTGGACTTAATTCAGCCTATTTAATTGAAAAAGGGAAAAGTTATGTAAGGAGGAAAAAATAATGAATAATATTGAGAAAGTTACAAATGAAATAATAGCGTTTATTCGTAATTATTATCAGGAAAATCACTTAAAGGGGGCAGTTATTGGGATATCTGGAGGTAAAGATTCAGCTGTTGTTGCAGGGTTGTTTACAAAAGCATTAGGAAGTGAGAATGTCGTTGGTATTTGGATGCCATGTCATTCAAAAGATGAAGACTATGCCAATGCTAAATTAATTGCTGATCATTTTAATTTTGAATTAAAGGAATTTGATTTAACTAATTTATATGATAATTATGTAGCGCAAATTAAAGGTTGTAATATAGTTAATGATGATAATTTAATTGATGCCAATATCAATATTAAGCCAAGACTTAGAATGAGTACTTTATACTATTATGCAGCGATGTTATCAAGCTTGAATAAGGGAGTGTATATTGTTCCTGGGACAAGTAATAAATGTGAATTATATGTTGGCTACTTTACAAAGGGTGGCGATAATATAAGCGATATTCAAGTATTAGCTGATTTAACAGTTGATGAAGTAATAAGTATTGGAAAATATATTGGGGTTCCTGATAAGGTAATTCATAAGGCACCTGATGATGGACTTAGTGGTAAAACGGATGAAGAAAAACTAGGTGTTAAATATTCTGAAATAGCTGAAGTTATTAATAGCGATAATCCTAATGTCAGTAAAGAAGTTCATGAAAAAATAAAAAAATTACATTTAGGTAATTTGCATAAGTTTAATATTGCTACTTATAGGAAGAATGAATGAGATTAGGCATATATATTGGAAGTTTTAATCCAGTTCATAAGGGCCATATCGATGTAGTTAATTACTTAATAGATAATGATTATGTCGATAAAGTCTTAATTGTACCGACGTTAGGATATTGGGATAAACAAGATTTAGCTCCAATTAGTGATCGTATTAATATGCTTAAATTTTTTGAAACTGATAAGATAAAAATTGATGAAGAACATAATAGTTATCCATATACATATTTACTTATGAGAGCCTTGTCAAAAGATTATATGGATGAATTATATTTGATAATTGGGGCTGATAATGTTATCGATTTTGATAAATGGAAGGAATATCAAGAATTACTTCAGTATAAGATAATTGTTATGAATAGAGATGATATTGATATTGATAGTTATATTGAAAAATATCATAGTAATAATTTTATTGTTGCTAAGGGATATAAATACATTGATATTTCATCTAGTGAAATTAGAAAGCATATCAGTAGTAAATATTTAGATAGGAAAGTATTAAAATATATCAAAGATAATCATTTATATCGATAGGAAGTGATATTATGAAGAGTTTACAAGTCGTAACGCCACATATTAAGTGTATATTTAATTGTCCATTTTGTATTGCTAAAGGACATAAACATCGTAATAATTTTGTTAATAATTATGAGAATAATTTTGAATTATGGAAAAATAATTTAATCAGGGTTATTAATGAAAATAAAGATTTGAAATATGTAGTAATTACGGGAACAAATGAACCAATGCAGTCAAAGAAATGTGTTAGTGATATTTGTAATATTGTTAAAACTGCTAATAAAGATATTCAAATAGAATTGCAAACGCATTATTATAAGCAAGATGATGTTTATAATAAAATAGATGTTGTGGCTTATTCAATATCAGATATTAAGTTGTTAAATAGGATTAAGCCAATTGGCAAAATTCAAAGATATGTCTTAATAATGACTGATAGTTATAATGGATATAGTTTAGATGAAATATTAAAACTAATTCCTGATAGTGTTAAACAGATTACGTTTAAAAAATTAATTGATACAAATGGGGTTAATTTGAAAGTTGATAAATATATAAGTATTCATAGTATCGATGATAAAACATTAAATAGATTAATTATTGATGTTGATAATTATAAAGGGGATTTATCAATAAGAATGGATTTAGATTGTATGAATTGTGAAGGTCGATATAAGATATTTAGAGAAGATGGCAAAGTATATGATAATTGGGGTTAATAGTGTGCTATAATATATAACTAATTGGGGGAGTGATATGATGGAAAATAATCATATGTCAATAGATGAAAATATTAAAAAACAAATTCATGAAGATATTGTTGGGGAAATATTTAGACAAATAATTATTAAAGAAGGCGTTGCTCTTGATTATGTATTGCTTCATGAAGATGATTTTCAATTTGAAGAGGATGGTAATGCAATAAGTGGAGCGGTGCATATTTTTAAAGATGATAATGGACTTTGGACTGTATGGGAAGTTGATTATGAATATGGTGC
>ONWZ01000063.1 GCA_900321645.1 uncultured Eubacteriales bacterium
ATACTTAGATAGTAGTTATATCAATAAAATGACAACAAGTGCTAATCCGATCACGATTCCACAGAGAACGGGATATGATTTTCTTGGCTATTATGATGGAACAACTCAATTAATAGATAGTACTGGTAAAATAACAAGTGCCTTTACTACGACAAAATATAGTAGTGCAAAAACATTAAGCGCTCATTGGACAGCTATCGATTATAGTGTCAGTTTTAATGAAAACTTATTTAATGGAACAAACACATCAGCTAGTGGATTAACATTCGCTTATGATAGAACAAATCAATATATTACGATAAATGGTAGTTTTAATAGTACAATCGCGACTATTGGTAAATTATTTGATAAAAGTGTCACGGTAGGCGATATTTATGAAATAACAGTAAAATATATAAGTGGTAGTTTCACATCCTCAACGATACCTAGATTTTATTTTAGTTTTCAAAAAGATGATGCTAATTTTCCTAATGTAACTAATGGTATACATCGTCAAAGCGTAGCATTACCTACTAGCAATAGTGATGGTGATACGATAACCGTTACCACAACAATTGCAGATGCTAATACATTATATTATTGGTTATATGAGAGCACCGCTAATACAACGGAATTTAATGACTATGAAATACAAGTTTTAATAACTAAAGTATATGCTAAAGTGGTAACTTATGATACGGTATATGGTACGTTACCAACACCAGAAAAGCCCGGTTATGTTTTTGATGGCTGGTACACTGAATTATCTGGTGGAACAAGGATTTATGATACAACGATGCTTTCAATTCCTGATTCCCACGTACTATATGCGCATTGGTCACTAGATACGTATACCCTAAACATTAATTCTATGGGCGGAAGTATTCCTACTACTAGTGGTTGGACAAATGATAGTGATAATATTACCGCTAGTAAAACAGTTACTTTTAATGATCCATATGGAACGTTTCCCACACCTGTAAAAACGGGACATGATTTTGTTGATTGGCAAAACATACATGAATATGGTAACAAAACAGTGTCGGCTGGTACGGCAACTAATAAGAATTTCAGAATATATGATAATGCAAAACCAGGCGTAACTTATAAAGTAAAATTTGCTTCCGCTACATTGACTGAAGGAACAGCAACACAGTTTAGCGTTAGAATATATGATTACACAACAACTACTAGTTTGGCACTAAAAGAGGTATCATTTGGAAGTGATTTATCAGTTGATATAACATGCCCATTAACGGCAGATAGAACGCATGATATTAGTGTAATTGTATATGCAGGTGTTGTTGGCAGTACAGCTGGAAATACCGTAGAATTTACGGGTATAACTGTAAATAGTACAGCTAATCAAACTGTTCAAAGTTATGGAACAAATACGGCGAAAAAAGCTAATACTCCAAGAGACCATGATTTGGTAGCTATTTGGCAAGCCATTACATATGAAGTTCAATATAATAAAAATACGACAGATACAGTAAGTAATATGCCATCTGCTAGTACTTCATATACATATGATGCGAGTGCTACAACTAACTTAGCTTCAAATACTCCAACAAGAACTGGATATACGTTCTTAGGCTGGTCAACTTCATCATCGGCAACAAGTGCTTCATATGCAGCTGGAGCATCTTGGTCAAGAAGTAACATTCCTAATTCAGGTACTACCTACACATTATATGCGGTATGGAGAGGTAATGTCCTTGTTACCTTTGATCCAAATGGTGGAAGTGTATCGCCAACGAGCAAATATGTGGCACCTAATAGCACATATGGTACATTGCCAACACCAACTAAAAGTGGTAAAACCTTTACTGGTTGGGAAATTACTTCGAGAAGCTTTATTTCCGACAAAAGTTCTTTGAGACAAGTAGCATATGATGTTGGAGTACGTTGCTCAAGTAATGGTAACTGTTGGGATGAAGTAGATGATCAATCTGATAGTAGAGGTTGGAGTTATTCCAATGCGAATTGGCAGACAACTTTGTCAGCAGGTAAATACCGAATTGTATTAAATTTCTATGAAAAAATAACCACCAACAGAGACTATTGTGGCTTAAGTATATATCCAAGTAGTGGTTCAGCAATTATACACATTAGAGAAGCAATGTACAATGTTAGTTATTATGAAACGACATTTACATTATCATCATCAAAAAGTGTTGGTATAATGGTTAAAGGTTACGATAGTATATATAGATTAGAAATATTTAAAGTTACCGATATTACAAGTTCAACTACGCTAGTCTCAAATTCAAATCATACAATAACGGCACATTGGTCTTAAAATATAAAGTCAATACTAAAAAAGTATTGGCTTTTCCCATTAAATTATTATATAATAATATTGGGTGATAATGTATGAATAGAAAAGGTTTTACGTTAATTGAATTATTAGCGACAATTATTTTATTAGCATTAGTCGTAGGGATAAGTTCATATGCAATTACGACCTTGATTCAAAATTCAAAAAATAGAAATTATGAATTGTTAATTAGCAATATTAAAGATGCTAGTGAGTTATATTATCAAGAATGTCGATATGGAGATGTTAGCGGTATTGATTGTACTAAGGAAACTGATAATAGTTATAAGGTGTCTTTGGGTGAATTAGTAAGTTATGGCTATTTAAAAGGTAATGATACGGTAAAATCAGAAAATACGACGATTAATGGTAAATATACGATTGTTAATCCAAAAGACAATAAGAACATTAGTGCTTGTGTAATTAAAATACTTTATAGTAATGGTAGTGTAATCGTTAGTGCAGTAACAACTACCGGTAGTTGTCCAACGGAGTACTAATATGATTGGAAATGATTGGGATACTATTTTACAAGAAGAATATAAAAAGGATTACTTTTTAAAAATAAAAGATGTTGTTAGACGTGAATATCAAAATAAAACGATCTTTCCGCCAGCTAATAGAGTTTTCTATGCTTTTAGAGAAACATCATATAAGGATACGAAAGTAGTCATCTTGGGACAAGATCCTTATCATGGTGATGGTGAAGCGAATGGTTTATGTTTTTCAGTGAATGAGGGGATTACGATGCCACCATCACTTAAAAATATCTATAAAGAATTAGAAAGTGATTTGGGAATAAAAAGAACGAGTACTGATTTATCGGATTGGGCTCACGAAGGTGTATTATTACTAAATAGTGTTTTGACGGTCGAGAAAGATAAACCAGCAAGTCATAAATTGATTGGTTGGGAAGAATTCACTGATAATGTTATTCAAAAATTAAATGAAAAAGAGACACCAGTAGTCTTTATCCTTTGGGGTAATTTTGCAAAGAGTAAAGCTAAATTTATTACTAATCCGAAACATTTAATTATTAGTTCGAGTCATCCGAGTCCTTTTTCAGTTAATTATGGTTTTTTTGGTAGTAAACCATTTTCTAAGACAAATGAGTTTTTAAGAAAAAATAAGCTTAAAGAAATAGAGTGGTAAGATGTTAGGAGTTTATATTCATATTCCTTTTTGTAAGAAAATATGTACATATTGTGATTTTTGCAAAATACTATATGATACTAAGTATGTCGATAAATATCTAGATAAATTAGAAGATGAAATAAAGGCTAGATATAAAGGCGAAAAAGTTAAAACAATCTATATTGGTGGTGGTACCCCTAGTAGTTTAACAGTTTTAGAATTGGATAAATTATTAAGTATCATTTCAATCTTTAATTTAGAAGATGATTATGAATATACAATCGAATGTAATATTGAAAGTATTGATATTGATAAACTAAATATATTTAAGAGTTATGGTATTAACCGAATTAGTTTTGGAGTCGAATCGTTTGATAAAGATATTCAAAAAACATTAGGTAGATGTCATGATGAAGATATGATTTTTGATAATATTTATTTGACTAAAAAATATTTTGATAATATCAACATCGATTTAATATACGGTGTCAATAATAATATAGAGATAGTTAAAAACGATATTGCTAAGTTTTTAGAATTAGATCTTCCACATGTTTCA
>ONWZ01000123.1 GCA_900321645.1 uncultured Eubacteriales bacterium
CTCTTTCATCGATATTAGCATTACCACCTTACTTTTGCAGGTTGGTATGAGATCATAGAGCTAATTCTCTCCCTCATTCTTGATAAAAGTCAACTTTAATATAACTAATATTATTTCTTTTGTCAATACTTTGTGTTATTTACATAGTCATTTTTATGAATTATACATATGATAAAACAGATAGGAGGAATATTATGTTTTTTGATAGTGATGAATTAAGACAAAATGGTACAGGATATGGCGAAGATATTAATATTGATATAAATAATGTTAATACCAATACTAATAGCAACTTTAATATGAATCAAGTTGATATGAGTATGGGTGATCCTGGAATGACAACAATGGGCACTGTACAAGGGCCAATAATTGAACCAGGAAGAGAAAGAGTAATTCAAAGAAATATTATACATGAAGTAAAACACATATGCCCTATGAATACTAAAATAATTAATAATCATATATTTAAACATACTTATCAACCACATTATACTTGTTGTGAAGAAAATACTTGTACTAATGTACAATGTGGATCTTGCTGTAATTTTAACTAAAGACCAATTGGTCTTTTTCTTTTTATTATGATAAAATGTTATTGAGGGATATTATGGTACATAAAATGAGATTGGTAGATTTTGCTTTTAAGGCAATAAAAGAGGGAACAAAGAATATTGAAGTTAGACTCAACGATGAAAAGAGACAATTAATTAAGATTGGTGATACAATTGAATTCACTAATTTAGATACTAATGAAGTGCTTAAGGTAAAAGTAGTTAATTTGCATAAATATGGCACTTTTAAGGAATTATTTGATAGTTTCCCACATGCTAGATTGGGACTAAAAGATACTGATAATGCAAGTATTATGAATGCTTTTTATACGTTGGACGAGCAAAATAAATATGGAGCATTAGGAATAGAAATTACAAAAATAGTGTAAACAAAGGAAATAATAGTGATATTTGTTTCTTTTTCTTTGGTTATATGTTAAAATATGGGGTGAGGTGGATTATGAAAAAATGTGCAATTGTCTATAATCCCAATAGTGGTCGAAAAGCGAAATTTAATGTCATGCCACAATTTGAAAAAATGCTTAATAAATATGGCTATGAAGTAGAGATTCATTATACGGAATACAAAGGACATGCTGTAGAAATTGTTAAAAATTTGGAACATGTCGATTTAGTATTATCAATTGGGGGAGATGGAACCTTTAATGAATCTATCACTGGTAACTATGCTAGAGAAGACAGATTAGTTTGTGCCCATATTCCAGTTGGAACAACAAATGATATTGGTGTCATGATGGGATATGGTAAAAATATGCTTAACAATTTAAAGATGACACTTGAAGGTATAGTAAAGAATGTCGATATCTGTTTAATTAACGATAAGCCATTTGTCTATGTAGCAACGATTGGTAAATTTGCTGAAATTCCTTATGAAACGCCTAGAGAATTAAAGAAAAGATTAGGTTATTTAGCATATATTAAAGAAGGTGTTAGATCTTTCTTTGATAAGACTAAATTATATGATGTAACATATGAAATAGATGGAGTAGAATATCGTGGGCTTTGTTCATTTATTATTATTTCATCTGCTAATCGCATTGCGGGAATAAATAATTTTTATAAAGATGTTAAATTAGATGATAACCGCTTTGAAGTATTACTTTGTAATTTTGCTAAACAAAGAGATATCATTCGAAGTTTATACTTTTTAACAATGTATGATGTTGAAAAAGTACCAGGTATTCATTTTTATAAAACGGATAATATTACGATGAGATTTGCTGAAAAGCCAAAGAAAAATTGGTGTATTGATGGAGAAAAGTTAGATGATGATAGTCTAAAATATGAAATAAAAATAGATCGTAATATTAAGATGATGATTCCAAAAAAGAATATTGATAAATTATTCATCAAGAAGTAGAATTATGAGATATATAGCAATATTTTTGATTAAAATATATCAACGAATTCCTGGGCCATGGCATAGAAGTTGCAAATATCAACCAACTTGTTCTAATTATGCAATCGGTTGCTTTCGGGAATTTGGTTTTATCAAAGGACTATCATTAAGTATTAAAAGAATAGTTAGATGTAATCCAAAAAGCAAAGGCGGATATGATCCAATTCCAATAAACGGAGGGAAAAATGAAAAAAATTAGTAAACAAAGAAAAGATTATTTGTCATGGGATGAATATTTTATGGGAATAGCTAAGCTATCAGCTATGAGAAGTAAAGATCCAAATACCCAAGTGGGTGCTTGTATTGTAAGTAATGATAATCGTATTTTATCAATTGGCTATAATGGTAGTCCAAATGGCTTTCATGATGATATATTCCCTTGGGATAGAGAGGGAAAACCATTAGAAACTAAGTATCTATATGTATGTCATGCTGAAATGAATGCCATTATCAATTATCGTGGTAATCGGAGTGACTTAGAAAATGCAAAAATATATGTTGATTTATTTCCATGTAATGAATGTGCTAAATTAATAATTCAATCAGGTATTAAAGAAGTAATTTATTTATCAGATAAATATGCCCATACTGACGGAACAATTGCTTCTAAACGCCTATTTGATACCTGTGGTGTTAAGTATAAACAAGTAAAAATTACAGATAAGGAAATTAAATTAGATTTATAAAACTTTACTTTTTTTGAAAAAGGATATATAATATGTATACCTTTTTTGGAAATGCGCCCATAGCTCAATTGGATAGAGCGTTTGGCTACGGACCAAAAGGTTTGGGGTTCGAATCCCTATGGGCGCGCC
>ONWZ01000068.1 GCA_900321645.1 uncultured Eubacteriales bacterium
GGAGGAATTATGAGGAGAAAATATGATATAAGAAATAAGAGAACATTTATTATAATTTTAATATTATCGATTATTATTATCGGTATTTTCTCCTTGTTCATCTACAAGTATAAACATGCGGGAAAAGTTGAATATAAGGTTAGTACCGGAAGCATTGTTCAAGATAATAGTAAGAATTATGTTGAAATTGCGGAAGATGCAATTTTAAAGGTTAAATGGAGTGGCAATTACTATTTAATTTACCAAGATAGAAAAATTAATCTTGGTAAGAAAGTAATTGTTTATGATACGATATCTAATGGAATAAAATTATATGGCAAATTATATGAAATAACAGAGAGTGGTAAAATTGTGGAACATACCGGAGAGACAAGTATTAGAAATAATTCTGATGCCAAGTTTTATAAATTAGATGACCGCGAATATTTACTTGTCGATAGACAAATTGTAAGTGAAGATAAGAGTATCGATGCAAGTAATTATCTATTAGTAGAATTAGATAAAATGGGAAATGCTAAATTATCTAATAATAAGCTTAATTTAAAAACAATTAAGCCAACTACTTTAATTACTAGTAAATATACTTTTGATATTGCTAATGAGGAATTAAAATTTGATACTTTAGATGTTGATTTAAAGAAAATAATTGGTTCGACAAATCAATATAAAAAAGAAGAAAAGAAAGAAGAAAAAGAGGATGAAAGTAACGTTACCGAAATAGCTAATAACAATCAAGTGACAGCGAATGGTGGCGGAGCTGGAGCAACAACGGTTAATAATAATAATGAAAATGGTCAATATATTAGTATTGAAGAATTGAAAAGAAACGTCAAAATGACATCACTAATTAGAGCTTATGCTAGTATGAGTCAAATTGATGTCGATTATGTGGTATATGATCCATATAATGAATATAAATCAATCTATGCGGAAATTAATAAAAATGGAACTATTGAGACTGTTCAGATAGTTAGAACAGACACGCATATGGTCTTTGAAGGATTAAGTGCGGATACATCATATAAAATTAATTTCTATTATACGACAATTGATGAAGAGACTGAACAATTAGTGACAACTAGTTTTGGAGAATTAAATATTCATACTAAAAAGCCACAATATAGTGTTAAAGTATATAAAATATCAGGTATTACCAATATGCTATATTATAAGGTATATTTACAAGAGGGATATGAAATTGACACTGTTGATGTGACATTATCCTTTGATTGCCAAGCATGTCAAGTACCAGGACATGTTGGTATTAATAGGCAGTTATCAGTAAATAGCGGTGATACAATAATATATGATCAAATATCGTTAGCGGATTATAGTACCGAAAGTAATATTCCGATGACTTTAACAATCAATAGTGTTAATGGCCCACATGGAGAAATTGCGGTTGGTAGTTATACAACATTTAGAATAGGGAGGTAAATATGAAAAAAGTAATTGATTTTGTTAAACAAAGATATAAAATATTTATCCCTATAATGGTTGTGTTTGTATTATTATTAGCAGTATATTTCCTATATCGTGAATATCGTTATGATACATATCGTAATCGTAAAGAAACACCGGTATATCAATACTTTGGTGGTAAGAAAAAAGAATATACGGCAATTATTACTTATAATTTAAAGAAAGTAATAATTGGTATCGAAGGTAAAGATAAAAAAATTAATTACGATGCTACACCAGTCTATTTTGCAAAAGAAGATAGGGTGTTATTTCCGGAAGAGATGAGTGTTATTTTACCACTTAAGAGTGGGGAATCACATAGATTATATAAATATGCAACATATGGTATAGTTGATGAAATTCATAAAATAACTAATGGGGGAGAGGATGTTGCATGTAGCCATTTCTTCTTGTTTGATGGAAAAGGCTTGTATTTCTTTTCTGACAAGGTAACTTTAAGTGTTGAAGGAATGGATGAAATTACTTTGGGAGCTAACTCTTATATCGAAAATGTTGGGGGATATACCTTAACATATTATGATAAAGAAAATGATAAAGCAGAGATTTTAGATATTGAAGGAAAAGAGATAATAGTTACGAATGATAACTATACGATAAATATCAATAGGAAAGAATTTAAGGTGTTTGGAAAGACTGTATCATTAGGTCAGCCATACAACCTAAATCCGCTTTCAAACGATTGACAAATAAAAGTTTATAATGATATAATAAAATTTAGAATAGGCGTACTATAAAGTAAAAAAGGAGTGAAAAAATGGAAGCTATTTTATCTAACACAGCGCTAGCAATCGGGATTATGATTGGACTAGGTTTTTTGGGCTTAGGAATCGGGGTAGGTATCCTTGGTGGAAGAGTAGCCGAAGCAATCGGTAGAAACCCAGAAACAAAGAATGATGTAGTTCATTCAGTAATGACGATACTAATAGTAACGGCAGTGTTTTTACTATTCTTATTTGCTTTTTGTTTCTTATTATTATTCTTTAATCCACTTGTAACATATTAAGATGGTAATTATCTTTATTATTGTTTGTTTGATTATTGCGTTTCTTGTTACAATAATGTTCTTAATCCTTAAGAAAACAGTTGGAATCGTTAATGACCAGACAAAATCGTACTTTGTCAATAAACTACAAGGTTATGACGATTTAATACAGGACAAAGAGAATAAATTACTTGAGATTGAAACTCAAATTAAGGATAAAGAAAAAGGAATAAAAGAAGAGGAAACATTAAAAGCTAATAATCAAAATTATGCATTCGATAATAATGTTATAGATTTATTTAATGCAACAAAATATCAAGATCAAAACATCTTTGAATTAAATAAGAAAATTGATGAAAATTTCGTCGTTAATTATGAAGAATTAATTCGTGATTTTCTAACTTTATGTGATGATAAAACAGATTATGATTTTTGTACAAAATTAAGGGGTAAGTTTGATAGTGATACGATATATAATCTTAAGAGTATGCTTAAAGATGATTATGAAGCAGAACTTAAGAAGATATTAGATACTAAAGAATATAAGGTATATGAAACTTTTAGATTAGTAACGAGTGAAAATAGTATTGAAAATTTCATTGATTACTTAGATCAATTAGTTGATTTAAATGATCCAAAAGTAAGAATAATGGTTGGTAATAAGAGTGAAAATTATGATCATCTAAGCAAAAATATTGAAACTGTATATAATGATAAGATATACAGGGGTATTAAAATTGTATATAAGAATAAAGTATATGATTTTAGTCTTTCAGAAAGGAATGTGTAGATATGGATGATACATGGACTAGCAATTTAAATGATACGGTTGATAGTATTAAAAATAATGAAAATGTTTATAATACTGGAAAAGTCATCAAAGTAAATGATTACAATATCGAAGTAACTGGTCTTAATGATGTTGCTTTCTATGAAGAAATTAATATTTCTGATAAAGCAACAGGCTATGTTTTTGGAATATATGCTGATAGAGTTATCGTAGCGTTAGTTAAAGTTAATCAAGAAATTAAACCAGGCGATATGGTATATGCCTTGAAGAAAGAATTTAAATGTTTATTCAGTCTAGATTCGATTGGAAAAGTCATCGATGTTTTTGGTAATGATTTAATCGCTGGTAAGAAGTTTGATAATTTAGTAGAACTTAGTGTTGA
>ONWZ01000012.1 GCA_900321645.1 uncultured Eubacteriales bacterium
GCTAAACTATCTCTTTCATGAAAATAGCCATTAAATTTATTCGCATCATGAATCATTTCCTCATTATTTTTATCATTTGATGTTTCTAATTCATTTGAATTATCTTCCACTCTATCTAAAAGTTCTTCGATATCTTTATCTAATTCTTTATTTTCTTCCATACTGCACCCCCTTAAATATCAAGATTTGTAACATATCTCGCATTTTCTTCGATAAAACTACGACGAGGTTCTACTTCATCCCCCATTAGTTTTGAGAAAATTTGATCAGCCGCTACACAATCATCAACAGTTATTTTTCTTAAAACACGTTTTTCAATATCCATAGTTGTTTCATTTAATTCCTCAGCATCCATTTCTCCAAGACCTTTCATACGAGCTATTTCAGCTCTATTACGAACATTCTCAGGAAGAGATGCCATATATGCTTCTTTTTCTTCATCATTTAAGACATATTTTCTTGTTTTACCATGCATTATTCTAAATAATGGTGGCTGAGCCGCATAGACATGTCCGGCTTCCACGATTGGTTTAAAGAAGCGATAAAATAATGTTAGTAATAATACTCTAATATGTGAACCATCGACATCAGCATCGGTCATAATAATAATTTTGTCATATCTAAGTTTAGATAAATCAAATTCTTCCCCAATACCTGTACCAAATGCTGTTATAATTGTTCTTATTTCTTCATTTGATAAAGCTTTATCTAATCTTGCTTTTTCAACATTTAGAATTTTACCTCTTAAAGGAAGAATTGCTTGTGTCATTGAATCTCTTCCTTTTTTTGCAGATCCACCAGCACTATCACCCTCGACAATAAAGATTTCTGATACTTTAGGATCTTTACTCTTACAATCTGATAATTTACCAAAAAAATTAGTTGTGGCTAAATCAGATTTTCTAGTTATTTCTCTAGCTTTTCTTGCTGCATTACGTGCCCTACAAGCAAGCATTGCTTTACTTACAATTGTTCTGGCATCCTCAGGATTTTCTAATAAAAATCTTTCAAATCCTTGGCTAAAAATACTATCAGCTAATTTTCTTACTTCAGAATTACCAAGTCTTCCTTTAGTTTGTCCTTCAAATTGTGGATTAGGGTGTTTGCAAGAAATAATCATTGTTAATCCTTCTTTAACATCATCACCCGTTAATGAATCATCTTTTTCTTTTAAAATATTATTCTTTCTTGCATAAGCATTGATTACTCTCGTTAAAGCTCTACGGACACCTTCTTCATGGGTTCCACCATCATGCGTATTAATATTATTAACAAATGAGTATATATTATCATTATATCCAGTATTATATTGCATTGCTACTTCAAGAAAAACATTATCTTCTTCACCAGATAAATGAATAATATCGTTATGAATTGGTGTTTTACCTTGATTGATGAATGATACATACTCACTAATACCACCTTCATATAAGAAAGTTTCACCAGTCGTATCTTCCATATCACGATCATCACGTAAAGTAATGGATAAACCTCTATTTAAGAAAGCTAATTCTCTAATTCTTACTTTTAAAGTATCATAATCATAAATATCACTATCAAATATATTAGCATCAGGTTTAAATGTCACAACAGTACCAGTTCGATCTTTATCACATTTATCGATTACTTTTAATGGTTCAACCGTATGTCCACCATTTTCAAAACGGATATAATATATTTCACCGTTTTTATATACTTTAACTTCTAACCATTTGGATAGAGCATTAACTACTGATGCACCTACACCATGTAAACCACCTGATACTTTATATCCACCGCCACCGAATTTACCACCAGCATGTAATACTGTATAAACAGTTTCAACGGTTGATTTTTTTGTTTTAGGGTGAATTTCAGTTGGAATACCACGGCCATTATCTTTAACGGTTACTGAATTATCTTTATTAATAATTACTTCGATATTGTTACAATATCCCGCTAAAGCTTCATCAATTGCATTATCCACTATTTCCCATACCAAATGATGTAATCCCTTTAAATCAGTTGTACCAATATACATACCAGGTCTTTTTCTTACTGCTTCTAAGCCTTCAAGTACTTGGATATCGGAGGCATCATAATGTTCATTTTTCTTTTCTTCCATTTTATTTCACATCCTTCTTGTAGTTTGTTTCAATTATTTTAGCATTATCTATTTTATATATAATTGCTTTTCTGATTAATCTTTTATCGATATTTTTTAAATCGGTCGTCGTCACAATTGTTTGAATGTCACGATTTAAATAATTAATTACTTTATTTCTTTTTTCTACATCTAATTCACTAAACAAATCATCTAAGAGTAATACTGGATATTCATGACCAACTTCATAAAAGACATCTATCTCAGCCAATTTTAAGGCCAATATAGCCATTTTTATTTGTCCTTGACTTCCATATAGAAGTAAGTCATTATCGTTAAGTACAAAGCTAAAATCGTCTCTATGGGAGCCATATAAAGTATTACCAATATATACTTCTCTATCATAGTTAGTTTTTAATTTAGTATACATAATCTCTTTAAAATTATCTCTATCATTAATATCTATATTAGGAAGATATTTAATTTTAAGACCATGATAACCAGCAATGTCGTAGTAGACTTTGTCGATATACTTGTTTAAATTATCAATAAAATTAATACGATAATCATAAATAACTTTTGATAAATCAACTAATTTTTCATTCAATATATCAAAATATATTTCATTAATCTTACCAGTTTTAATTACTTTTAAATATTCATTACGTTGTTTTAAAACCATATTATATTCATTTAAAGTAGTAAGGTATTTATTATATAATTGACTAATTTCAATATTGATAAATTTACGACGATTACTTGGTGCTTCTTTTATTAATCTAATATCATCTGGGTTAAAGATAATAACTTTTAAATTACCAATATAATTAGCATGCTTTTTTATTTCATTGTTATTAACTTCTAATCGTTTTTCATTAGCATTCATTAATATCTGTAATTTTTTACTACCATTAGTATCTTCAATATTTCCAGTTATTCTTGTAAATAAACTTTCTTTTTTAATACAATTCTTATCATTTATTGGTAAATTTGATTTTGTAATTGATAAAAAATAAATTGCTTCCAGTATATTTGTTTTTCCTTGGGCATTGTTTCCAATAATAATATTAAGCCTATCATTAAATTCAATATCTAAATCCGTATAATTACGAAAATTTTTTAACTTTAAATTTCTAATTTTCACTTAATAATCTACCTCATAAAACATTACCCCACAAATATACATTATTTATAATTATTTACATTATAATTATATCATAAAATGCTTAAAAATAAAAGAAAAAATCTAATTTTCTAGACTTTTTCTACGATTATTTATTTCATAATCTAAAATAATACATCTGGTTACCTGATTATCAACCATATAGTATGAAAAATCAATAACTATTTGTTTACCATTTTTAAATTTTAAAATAGTTCTATGGCCATCTTTAATATATTTATCTAAATGATTGAAAGATATCCACATATTATTTTTTTCTCTTGTTGAACGAAGTGGAAAAAAGATAATATTTCTTGATTCTTCGATAATGATTGGTGTTTTTGAAGCCATATTGACAAGTCGATTAGTAGCTTTAATACGATCACTTAGACTACTTCCAAAATAATGACACGAATTATCGATAATTTTTTTACTATTTTCTTTAATAATAAAATCTTTATCTAAGGTAATTACTTTGGTTTCATTATCAGATAAACCAATTATTGCTAATGTTGATAAATCAATTTCATACATTATTACCCCCTCCTTAACCTTTTATTATGACACACAAATTTGTCGATATTTGTCGAATTTTGTAGAATACAAAAAATTATTTTTTAGTTATCCTACGGTGGTGTTATGAAAAAGTAATAAAAAAAGACGATTACTCGTCTTATATTTTTTCTTCTTTCAATATATTTTTTACTTTACCAAAGAATAATGGTAATAATTCAGTATTTAAATCTTTACTATTATTTTCAACAAGCTCATCGCCATTTAAATAACAAATTTTTAAATTTTCATTATTTTCAGTATCAACAAGATATAAATAATCTTTACCATTATAATATATTTTACTTACAACAACATAACGATTATCATCATCTAAAGTTAAGATATCTCTAATATTAATATTCATTATCTACCACCCCTAGATTTATCCTCATCAGATAATTCTAATTCTTCTTCAATCTCTTCAATTCTTCCATCTAATTTTGTTTTATTAACAATTGCTTCAATTATTCTTTTAATTTGTACTATTTCAACAATTGAACCACCTAAAAATAACGTAGATGTCGTTCCCATTAAATAACTAATATCAAAATCTTGAACAAGTTCTAGGTATTCCATCATACCATTCCAACCTACTAATGTTACTCCTAATGCAACAGCAGCTGTAATAAATGCCTTTTTTTCTTTTTGTCCTATTTCTTTTTTTTCAGCATTATAAGATTCTATTTTAGTTATTTTATATCTTTTTTCACTTTCATCCATAAGATACCTCCATCTAAGTAAAGTATAAATTAATATTATTTAATTATCAACAATTATTTTGATTATTGACATAAAAAAGACATATTAATATGTCTTTATAGGTAATACTAATTGAATAAGTGTATTTTCATCTTCACTTTTAATAATTATTGGTGAATTATCATTATTCATTAAAATATGAACTTTATCACTATTAAAACTCTTTATTGCATCAAGCATATATTTTGAACTAAAGGATATAACTATTTCACCTTTATTATTAATTGCTATTTTTTCTTCAACTTTACCAATTTCTGGTGAATTAGAAGAAATCATCAACTCTTTATTTTTTAGTGTTAATTTTATCGTATTTTTTTCCTTATCACTAGTTAAAAGTGAAGCTCTATCAATCATATCATATAAATCATTATAATTACATTCAATATCTACTTTAAATTCACTAGGAATAATATTTGAAGATACAGGATATGTTCCACTAATTAATCTTGATAAGAAAATAATATTTTTATATTTAAATAGTACTTTATTATTAAATACATGTAATTCAATATTTTCTTTATCATCATCTAACATTCTAGATAATTCAACTAAATTCTTACTTGGAATAACAATATTGAATTCACTTTCATATTTATCTTTTAATTCAATTTCTTTTCTAGCAAGACGATAACTATCTGTTGCTATAACTTCAAGATTCTTATCATTCAATTTAAAATTAATTCCCGTAAGTAATGGTCTTGTTTCAGAGATTGAAGTACAAAAGAAAGTTTGGTTAACAATATTTTTAAATGTTACTGTATTGATAACAATTGGATTTTTTGTTTCTTCAAGATCTAAATTAGGAAATTCATTTGGATCAATACCATTTAGATTAAATTCAGAACCTGTAGTTTGAACAATCATATTAAAGCCATCAATCACTTCAATAGAAATATCAGTATCTGGTAATTTTCTAATTATTTCAACTATATATTTACCACTGATAACAATTGAACCTGTTTCAATAATTTCAGTAATATCATCTTTCTTAATAAAAGTTCTAATTGAAATATCAGAATCACTAGCTGATAAATATAAACCTTCTTCCTTTAATTCAAATTTAATGCCAGTTAATATTGGTATAAGATTTCTAGATGAAATTGCTTTTGAAGTATTAAGTAAATTATCTAGTAAAACATTTTGTTTAATAATAAATTTCATATTTTTTCCTTCTTTCTTTTAAAATTATTAATATTATTAGACTTGTTCAAATTGTTGATAACTTATACAAAAACCTATAAAATAAGCAAAAATTTTATCAACAACACCTGTTAATTAATTATAATTTACAAACATTAATCAACAATTATAATAAATCCCTTTTTAAATCTTTAATTACCTGTCTTAAATTTTCATTTTTTGTTAATTCTTTTCTTATTTTTTTATCAGCGCTAATTATTGTTGAATGATTTCTACCTCCAAAATAAGACCCTATTTTAGGAAAAGATTCGGTTGTTAATTCACGACATAAATATATTGCTACCTGTCTTGGAAAATTAACATCATTATTACGATTTTTTCCTTTCATTTGATCAATACTAATTTTATAATAATCACAAACTACTCGTTGAATTCTTTGAATATCATTTTTATAAGTACTATGACCTTTTATTTGATCTTTTAACGCTTCGACTGCAATATCCAAAGTAATTATTCCTCTATTAAACATTGATGAATATGCTAATACTCTTGTGATAGCTCCTTCTAATTTACGAATATCAGAATCAAAATTATTAGCAATATACTCGACTACTTCTTCAGGAATATCATTAGCAGCTTCATTAAAAGTTAATTTATTTTTAATAATACTTACTCTCAAATCATAATCAGGAGTCGTTATATTAGCAGTAAGTCCCCAATTAAATCTACTAATTAAACGATTTTCAAAAGAAGTTAAATCATCAACTGGTCGATCTGAGGCAATAATTATTTGTTTACCAGCACTATGTAACTCTTGAAATGTATTAAAAAATTCTTCTTGTCCCTTCGGTGCAGTACCTAAAAACTGAATATCATCGATCATTAAAATATCGATATTACGATATTTATTTTTAAAAGCGTCGATCTTTTCAAAATTATTTTTATCACTATATCTAAATATTCTGGTATATTCATCAACAAATTTATCACTAGTAATATATAAAACCTTTTTATCACTGTTCTCTATAATATAATTACCTATTGCATGCATCAAGTGGGTTTTACCAACTCCACTTTCACCATATAAAAATAAAGGATTATATGATCCAGGAGCTTCAGCTGTCATTCTAGCGGCCTTATATGCAAATTTATTACTCTTACCTACCAAAAAATTTTCAAAAGTATAATTAGGATTAAGATTAGCATTGGTTGCTGATTGTTTTTCATAATCATCTTTTAAATTATTAATTGATAAGGTATCATTTTTTTCTTTATTTAATTCACTGATTTCACTCTCTAAAACAATATTAAAGGAAACATTAGTATTGGTAACTTTACTTAAAGCTTCGGTCATTATTTCAATATAATGTTCCATAATATGTTTTTTTATAAATTCTTGATTAACAGTGATAGTCATAACGTTATTATTATATGAATAAAATTTTGTATCTTCTTCATTAAACCATGTATCAAACGAAACATTTGTTATTTCGTTTTTAATATTTTCCAAAAAACTATTCCAAATCTCTTTATCACTCATTTTTGCTACCTCTCAATCAAGTCTTAACTTTATTTTAACACACTAAAATTATTTGTCTATCACTTTTTTTTTAATCAACAGGTTATCAACATTATATCAACAACTTTTCAACAATATAATATCATATTTTTAAAGTGTTTTAAACACTTTTCAACAGATTTTATCATTTTTTTATAATTGTTGATAAAATAGTTAACATTTTCACAAACATGTTGATAAATAAGGAATTTGTTGAAAAAATAAAAATATTTATCAACAATATATATTCATATGTAAAAAAAATCAACAGTTATTGTTGATAATAAAAAAACTAGTAATAATACTAGTTTATTGTCCTTTCCATTCAACCATCCATTTATCATAAATTGAAGCATTAGCACTTTGTGGTTCTGGATTAGGCATTTGCATCTTAACAATCATTGGAATTCTCATCATTCGACCAAAGGCGACACAGGTACCTGATTGTAGTGATTTTTGTTTTTCAATTACATCTGAAGAAATATTTGGTACCATTTTTCTAATATATTCCAAGTCAGTTGGGTGATTTAATTTAAAGATAACAAAATTAGAACATTGTGAAAGTACTGTTTCCGAAAGTTCAGTAGGTCTTTGTGTAATTAGATTCATTATAACTCCAAATTTACGACCTTCTTTAGCAATACGTTCAAATATATTATAACCTAATATATTAATATCATTATCTCTTTGAACATATCTATGTGCTTCTTCAAGCATAATATTCATAGGCATAGATCCTCTTGGTTGTAATCTTTTTGCATATTTAAATAAAATTCTTGAAATTACTTTTACTATACTTTTTGCTAAACGATCATCTACTTCTTCAAGAACAAAGTTAACTAATTGTACTCGACCATTATTTGGTGTTAATAAAAATGAATTAATGTATTGTTCAGCAGTAATAAAATTAGGAACATCAAAAAATTCTTTATTTGAACTATTATTAATGGCATGTAATTTTACTTTTAAAGCAATCGCTTCACTATATGATTTTTCATTTAATAATAGACCTTCACTAATTAAAGTAAAATTAAGAGCAGTCTCCAATTGATCAAGAGTAAAGAATAAAGGTTCATATTCTTCTTTCCATTTTGTATTATTATCAACAAAACTTTGAATATATTTAGTAACTAAAATTCTTTCAACAAATTCACCATGATTATCAATATCAAAACATTTTCTAAATTCTCTTGTATAACCAATACCAGGAACTTCAACATCCAAATTCAATTGGTCTGTATAACAATCTGTTAAAATATTAAATATTTGGTCTCTAATTTTAGCTGCTACTTGATTAGAATACAACACCGAAATAATTGCTTTAGCAATTAAGTGATTCTTATATCTAATTGATTCTTCATCATTTTTTGCAAAGATTGAAACAAAACATAGCATTTTTTCGATGATGTTTATTTGAAAATAATCAGTTATATCTAAAATATTTGCGTAATCATCAACTTCCATAATCCATAATGGAATTTTAATAGGATTACCACTAGGATCATCCTTATCAGTTGTATATAACTTATAATTAAAATTTGAATTTAATTTATTAATATCTCTAAAAGCAGCATCATATTCACTTGTATTGTTAAAGATAAAAATATTTGAATTAAATGGAATTTTATCTTTCATACTAAAGAAATTTTGTATAATTCTAGCAACGCCACAAGTTTTACCAGAACCAGTATTACCAAAAATAGCCATATGGTTACTGAACATTTCATTGATATTTACTTTGATTGGATAATTATTATATAGAGGACTAGTACCAAGAATCATTGTTTTATCATCATTATCACCAACTAACTCCCCTAATTCCTGTTGATTAATAATTCTAATATTTGCTTTTAAAGTTGGTCTACGAATTATACCACTAAAAAATCTGTTATTTATGAATTCTCCAAGAAAAGAAATTTTAGCTTCATCATTTACTACTTCATCAATTTCACCAAGAATTCTTTTATCTTTGTCTTCTAAAATAACATTATAATTAAGGATATCATCATTAATATTACTAGCAACTTTAACGATTGCAAAATTTTTTGTGATTGATAGTATTTGTTCAAACATAATAGTCCCTCTATTCTTTTATATCATTATAACAAAAAAAAATGTAAAATAAAAGATAAATTTGTAAAAAAAGAAAAAATTTAGTTGACATAAATAAACTTATTCTATATAATAAAGAAGATTTTAATTTGGAGGTGTTAATTTATGAAGAGAACTTATCAACCAAATAATAGAAAAAAAGCTAAAAAGCATGGTTTTTTTGCTAGAATGAAAAGTAATGTTATAAATAAAAGAAGAGCAAAAAGAAGAAAAAAATTAAGCGCATAGCCACAA
>ONWZ01000004.1 GCA_900321645.1 uncultured Eubacteriales bacterium
CTACCTTTAATACATCTATATCCGGTAAATTATACTTATTTAATAATTCTTTTTCAGTAGTGGCCGATGCATCTCCCATAAACATAAATTTATAACCACCAAATTCAGTATATATAACATTACTATTATCATTTTCATTATCATATTCTTTAGTCTGAAGAAAGTATAATTTATTATTATCTATATTTAATTCTTTAATACATGAATAGTACTTTATTTTCTTTTTATCTAATACTTTAATTAGTTCTTTTTCTAAATCATTATATGTTCCACAATTAAAGATTACCTTCTCTACTTTAAAATTATTAACTAAATTGATGGCTTCTCCCATATGATCAAAGTCTCCATGTGTTAATATTAAATAATTTATTTTAGTTATACCATTACTTTTTAAGTATGAAATCGTCTTTTTTATTGCAATGCTATAATTGCTTTCTATTTGTCCGCCGGTATCAATCATAATATTACCTACATTATAGGGATATCTAATGATAATTGAATCTCCTTGTCCAACATTTAAATAATCTATTTCATAATCATTATTAAAGAATAAGGCATTGTACTTGTATATAAATAATAAAAAGAAAATAATTATGTTTTTTTGATTATATAAAAAAAGAAAAATAAAAATATACAAAATAATGATTGTTATAAACTGTAGTTTAGGGAAAGTAATTATACCGAATTGGTGTTTTGAGATAAATAATGATGTATTCTCAACTATTGTTATAAAAAGGTTATTTAAATAAATTAAATGCGGAAACAATAAACTAAGTAGTGTCATAGGAAATATAATGCTACTGACTATGGGAATATAAATGACATTTAAAAAAATAGCAAGAATATTTACTTGATAAAAATGATATATACAAATGGGCATAGATGTCATAAATGCAATGAATGATACATATAAAGACTTTAGTATTTTATTTTTGACTTGCCTTATTTTACTAGCAAATAGTATTAAAGAAAAAGATACAATATAAGAATATTGAAATGAAATATAATAAATGTGAAAAGGATTGATAGTTAATAGAATTATTAAGACGAGACACATAATATTTATCTTTGGTATTTTTAAGTTTAGAAGTTTATCGATGGTAAGTAAGATATACATTGTTAAGCTTCTTAATACCGAGGGTGATAATCCAACTAATAATGAATAAAATATCAAAAACAAAATAACAATTAAATAATTCAAATGATTACTATAAGATATGCGTTTTAGAAAAAACAATAAGATACTTGCGAATAAACTAATATGCATACCAGAGATAGCAAATAAATGTGATATACCATTAATCTGATAACTAGCAATGACATCTTCATCTAATTCGCTATTGTCTCCAAGAATAAATAGTTTAAGATATTTACTTGATGATGGTATTTTATTTATTCTAATTAAAATTTTTTCTCTTAGATAATAGACTATATTTGTATTGTTAGCCACTTTCTTAATATTATCGCTTTTAACAATATAGAAAATACTATTATTATATAGATATTTTCGATAATTGAAACCGTTGGGAATAGTATTGCTGTTGGGGATAGTTAATTTTCCAATAACATAAATTGTATCGCCCAATTTTAATTCATCATTTATTTGTTCATGTGATTCAACTATCAACTTCTCTTTTGTTTTTAAATAGATGGTTGTTTTATCACCTTTTTGCTTAATTTTATAAATGATTCCTTTAAACTCAGTTTCATTATGGTATACGCTTTGTTTGTGAATAATTTTGATATATCCAAATATTAATAATAGAAACAATATTGTAAATAGTTTCAAAAAATATCTATGTCGTAAGATATATACTAATTTCTTCATATAATTTGCTTCCGATACCATCAACTTTTTTAATATCTTCTATTGTCTTAAAATTACCATTTGCATTACGATAATTAATAATTGCTTGAGCTTTTGTGTCACCAATACCAGGTATTTTTTTTAGTTCTTCCAATGTTGCAGTATTGATATTAATTAATTGACTGCCGCCAATTGTGTCTGTTATTTGATTGTTGATGCAACCATCATTTTGAATATTTGGACAAACACATTCTTGCTCGACCACTTTGACTACTGTGTCAACAACGTTTGAGTTTTTAACTTCTTCCTTAGTATAGATAATTATAACCATTTCATTGGTTACTTGCTTAGCAAGATTCGTTACTGATGTATCCGCTTCTTCCGTTAGCCCTCCAGCTAAACGAATAATATCGCTAACATTATCATTACAACTAGTCGTATAGACACCTGGATTTTTAATAGCACCTTTAATATCGATCATACAAGTTGTTGATTTTTCTTGTTTACTATCAATATTAGTTGTTTCTAAATCATTATTTTCAACAACTTCATACTTATTTTCTAGCAATTTGAACTTAATAAAAACAAATACCATAATGGTCAAAAAAAATACTACCAAAAATATCAAACGATAATTCTTCCTGATGATGCTCATATTATCACCTATCTTTCCCTTTCATTAATAATATTGTGAAAAAGATGGGCATTTTACTTTTTTTGAAGCAAATTTTAGCACCATTGATGTTAATTTAGACAAAAATAAAAATGTATGTTAACAAAAAAAGAAGTTATTTATTTAACTTCTTCTTTTCAATAGCTTTATGATAAACTTGTAGGACACGTGAGGCAAAAACTTCTTTGGAATAACCATATGTACTATTTTTAGCATTCATACTCATTGTTTTGTATAAATCTTTGTCATATATTAAATCTAAAATGTGTTTTTTAAATTCTTCTTTAGTATTAAACAAGTAACCATTATAATTGTTTTGAACCATTTCTCTAAAGCTTTTATCATTAATGCACACAACTGGTAATGATGATGATAAGCCTTCAATAATCGTCAAGCCTTGGGTTTCAGTTGTCGAATATGATACCATAATATCAAATGTGTTATAGTAAGTTGGCATATCTGAATATTCAACTAAACCAGTGAAAATGACATTATTTTCTAATTTCAATTCTTTGACTAATTGTTTCAGATCATTTAAAATCGGTCCATCGCCAATTAGCATAAATTTAATTTTATTATTTATTCTTACTAAGTCTGGCATATTTTTTATGATTTTATCAAAACTTTTTTCTGAAGCTACTCTTCCTACTGCACCAATAATAAAATCTTCATCTTTTATTTTGTATTGATTTTTAAGTTCTTTAACGCGTTTTTTTAAAGTTGGAGTTAAAGCAAATCTTTTGATATCAACACCAGTTGGTATTACAACCATATCTTTTTTGATATTATAGCGTTCAGTAAACATTTTCTTAATTTTTTCGGTTGGAACAATCAGTTCATCACATCTTTGTTCGCAAAACTTCTTAGTTAATCTAATAACTGCTTTTTTAGCAAGACCATCTAAATGGCCATGCGTAACATAATATGTATAGTCCTCATACAATGTGTGATATGTGCGAACAATGGGGATATTAAGTTTTTTAGCGACCATTCTAGCAAAAATATCTATTGACAATTCAGTTTGAGTATGAATGATATCTAGATGCCATTCTCTTTCAATGATATTCATTGCTCTTTGAGAATATATGTTAGCAACCCTTATTTCATAAAAACCTGGTTTGAATCCCGGAATCCAAATTATACTATTCCTTTTATCATAGGAGAATCTTTTACTTGGAGCAACAATATATACTTTATGGCCCATATTTTCTAGAGCATTTTTTAACATTTCAATACTCGTTGATACACCTGATATATGTGGATAATAACTATCTGTAAAAATACCAATTCTCATATATACCTCCTATGTGTGTATATAAGTATATACTAAAATGATATTATTTTCAAATTATTTTATGTATATTACTATTATTTGACATAATTGTTTAGGCAATTATCATTTCTATAAGAGGAAATATTAAATATACTATAATGAAAGGAGTATCAATATATGTACGGATATGGTTGTGGAAACGGCTACTATGGTGGATATGGCTATGGTGGCGGAGAATGGATTTGGATTTTAATAATTATCTTTATAATTTTCTTCTTATTCTGGGGTGCTGGAAATAATAACAATGCTCCAAGCCGTCCTCCAAGAGATTTTTAGTATAAGAAAAAGCAAATACAATTATGTATTTGCTCTTTTAACATGATTCATCACAAACATTGATAAAGAAATCATCAAATTGTTTTGTTTCATCAGCAATAATCTCGGTTGTTAATTCATCTCTTGATCCTTCTTGAAGATCAGATATTCCACTAGTTGATCTAATCGGTTTTCCTTTAGCAAAATAGACAAATAATGGAATATAAATACGTTTTTCATTAATATCTAATTTGGCTCCGCCATTTTTATTAGCGGCATATTCATAATTTGGTAATATATCTTCTAAATATGTAAGTAATTGAAAATATTCATCGGTACCATCAATTATTTTTGTGGCATTGCCATCATCATCTAAGGTATATTTATCTCTTAATACTTCGTTACCTTCTTCATCCCAAATATCGACATAGTATATTTCATCTATGCCATTTTCATTGGCAATATTGATAGCTTTTTCAATTACACTACGGCACCAAGGACATAATGAAGATCCAAAGTAAACATAAAAGTTTTCTTCAGCTGCAATTTTTTCAATTACTCCTTTGGCAGAACTTTTAACAATGGGATTATTTTTAGGAATTGTTACGACACGATGTTCTTTACCATTTTGATTTACAACACCATTTAAAGTTTCATAATTTTCTTTAAATTCGATGGCATCTTTATTTGCACAGGCTGTTAACCCAAATAGTATTAGGCATATTATAATTAATAAGATGCTTTTTTTCATAGTTTGTTACTTCTTGCTCTTTTCAGTTTTCTTTGATTTTGTTGGTGAAGTCTTTTTAGGCTTTTCAACAACTTTTCTTTCAGTTTTACTTTCAATTATTTTATCAAGCTTATGACCAATTTCTTTAAATTTAAAATTAGTATAAACAATAAGGGCAATTGCTGCAAGCGCAATGAAAATAATATTCCATGTTAATACTTTATTAACATCTGAACTACTACTTTCAGTTTTTTTAGGATGCTTCTTCATTTCAGTAAGGACATCATAACGATCTTTTTTCTTCGTGTTATATAAATTTGTTATAGCTTCCTTGATTCCCTCATCATAATCACTAGCATAGCCAGCAAACACTTGATCACCAATAACGATATATGGAACTCCACCTGCTGGATTGTTTAAATATTCTGATACTTCTCCCATTAATGTAGCATTATCGCTATCATTCCATACTTCGTAGCTTTGCAATGTAAAGTACTTCCCATACTCTTCAGTAATACTATTTAAAAATTCCAAAAATGCATGGCAATATCCACAACCTTTTCCACGAAACAAATAGATAGTAATGGCATCTTTATTTGGTGTGTATTTTTCAAATGCTTCCTCAATACCGTCGTCTGCTAAAGTTTCTTTTAAATCTAATGTATTATAGGTTTTAGCATAGACACTGATTGGCAATACGATCAATCCTACCAATAGGATTAAAAATAATTTAATTTTGTTTTTCATAATTCCTCCCTCAGTAAAATTTAATTATTTTTTTACCTGTTAAAATTATAACATAAATGTAATTAGATGTAAATTAAAAAAAGCCATTAAAAACGGCTTTTTTATTCAAATTGGTGACCCGTATGGGATTTGAACCCATGAATGTAGCCTTGAGAGGGCTATGTGTTAACCATTTCACCAACGGGCCATAAAGGGGA
>ONWZ01000039.1 GCA_900321645.1 uncultured Eubacteriales bacterium
AAATTAACTCCAGTTGAATTAGTTACAAACTCACTTGTTGTATTATCAATAACCGCATTTTTAGCTATTGTAGATACAATACTAGATAGTGCTTGATTTGTACATACGCCAGTTAACGAAAGATTAAATGTTTTATTTTGGGTATTATTGTTTGATTCGGCTTCATCTAACCAAATATATAAGTAATATGTGCCTGTTCCTGGTGATGTTGAATACTCCTCATCTTCTAGAATCGTAAATGTACTATTGGTGGTAGCTCCCGTAAATGTACCTGTTTTTAAGACACCGGTAGTACAACTACTTGGATTACTAGTTAAAGCATATTTAAAATTTTCTGAAGCAGCTAATTCAGATGCCATTTGGTTTACTTTTAAACTTAGTGACATATAAGCACTACCTTCATTACTATTAGTTACACTGGTAGTTATTGTTCTTTGAATAGCATGCTCTGTATCAGTACATGTTGCTGGAGCTAGTTTTACATCACTTGATGTAATATTTCCACCACCATCAGCAGAACATGACAAACCTGCTGTTGTAGTAAAAGATACTTGAGTCTTTTGACTAGCGTTAGTTACCCAGGTAAAGTATGCCAGTGTTCCTCCAACAGTTAAAAACATAACTACAGCTATTGCTAAAAAGATATAGATTGATTTATTTTCATTCATATTATTACCTCTACTTATCTATTTAAATTATATAATAAATAATTTTTTATGTAAAAAAAAAGAATGCTTAAGCACTCTTTTTACGCATTTTTTTAACTTTCTTACTGATATCTTTTTGATAAAAATTATAAGTTGTTCTAATAGCTATGGCAATTGGTAATGATAAAACGATACCCCAGAATCCAGCAATCATGCCACCAGCTGATACAGCAAAGATTACTAAAAGTGGATGTAATGAATTAGTTTTACCATATACTTTAGGACCAATAACATTACCGTCTAATATTGGGCAAATAATACAAATTAAGCATGTTAAGAAAAATAATTTTGTACTTATGACTGATGATACCAAAAGAGAAATTACAGCCACGATAAAGCCTCCAAACCAAGGAATAATTGCTGATATTCCGGAAAGAATACCTAAAATTAACCAGTTAGGGTGTCCTATAAGCAAGAATGCAATGGTATACTCGATTCCTTGAAGTAAGATATTTAATCCCATACCACCAATATATTTAGTAAGTTCATTGTCTAATTTATCAAAGTAATTAGCTGTTCTTTGGTTTCTTAATTCAAAATAGTTTTTAACGCTCTCTCTAATTTTATCCATATCGATTAAGAAATAAATAGCTGCCGCAATAACAATTACAGCCGTAGAAAATACGCCAAATGAAGCATTTACGACTGAGATTGCCCCATTTGAAATACTACTACCTAAATTAGCAATAATATTAGTACTAAATTCCGATAAAGATGCTTCTAATCCCCCAAAATTAATTTCATATTTAGTAGATAAATCAGATAATAAAACAGATATATTACTTAAGAATAATAATATTTGTTCATATAGAAGTGGTACTGTCAAAATTATGATAATCATAATTGAACCAATACCAATAATACATACGGCAAGAATTGCTAACCATTTAGGACTTCCGGCATCAATTAATTTCTTTACTAATGGATAGATCACATAAGCTAAGGCAAATGCTAATAAGAATGGTGCTAATATCTTAAATATATTAGTAACTATTCCTATCCATAATCCTCTAATTAAGTATAATAAGCAAATAATTGCAATAATAATTAATAAATTTAATAGTTTAAAATTTAGTTTATCTTTCATATAATCACTCTCTAGTTTATTATATCACAAAAAAGAAAAAAGATATCACTATCTTTTATCTATATGTATTAAATTAGCATCGACTTCTTCAAGTGCCCTGCCAATCGTTTTTACAGATTTATAATCTTTAATTGGCATTTGATAAAAATCGGTCTTAATCATTTGTTTACTTCTTCCTGCCGCAATATATACTAATGCATATTTTGAATCAACCACTGTAAGTAGTTTATCAATAGATGGATAAATCACTATATCACACTCCCTTATCTTATATATTTATCATATAATAGATAATTATTAATTACAATAGAGTTGACAACAATTAGACATTTATTTTTTGTTTTATTATTACAATAATTACCAAAAAATGTATTAATATTATTTGACAAGCTACATATAATATATTATAATGTAATTGTAATTACATTTAAGACACCTCTTTGGGCCTTAGCCTGCGGAGGGTCTTTTATTTTTTTATAATGTATAAATGTTATTTGACAAGCAGCAATGAATAAACTTGCCAATGAAATTGTAATTACATTTAAGGGATTTGTTCTACTTCGCATCTAGGAGATAGTGTCAATTCCTTTTATTTTTTTTGAATAATAAAAAGCACCTGATTGGATTTTATTACAATTATTTTATCAATCCATATTCTTCTATTCATTGTATTAAGAACATAATTATATGCCATTTTCTTCGATAATTTTGTATTGCAAATATCTACGATAAAATTGTTTGCTTGTAATTTAACTCTCCTCTTTTTGGCAAATGATTCAAAGATATTATTTTTCTTATTTATCGGAACTGGTATTTTTAATTCCCATTTTTCATTATTCCATATATAATCTGGGGTATGAGTACTAATTCCAGTATTAGTAATATCGGTTATTCTAGGGACATTATGTATTACACCTCCAAAAGTTTTTGCCACCCATATAGATCTTTTATATTCAATAGAATTCTTATCAGTAACGTGTGCTTTTTCTTTTCCTTTCATTGGGTGCTTAACGCCATTATCATCAATATATTTTCTATCTATTAATACCCTATGTTTCAAATTGACATTGTTTAACCATTCTTTAGTTACATCTCTATATTCACTATTCCTGTTCATAGTATCACCTCCACTAGAATTTGTATAGTAATAATATCAAATAAAATAAGCAAATGTCAATGATATAAGCAAACAGCAGTTTGTTATAACCCGTTAAATAAAAAGGCCATTTTTTAATGTCTTAAAATGATATTATACTGATACTTTAAAACTATATAAGTTAGTATTTAAATAATTATATTTTGTAACTATTATTTTTTTTAATTTTATGATATATTAATTATGGTGATGATATGAAAAAGCATAAGAAAAGAAAACTAAGCATTAAGAAGATTAGTTTATTATTAATACCATTAATAATTATTATCGCTATTTTGATTAATTTAACAAAAATTATTACTTTTATTGAAAGTAAAATTACAGGTTATGAATATGATACGATTACCGTTTTTCATGAATTAGATGTCTATCGTGACATCAAAAAACATGAATACTCTCTAACATTAGAAAAGATTATTGTTAGTGAATATTATAATCCTAAGTATTTAAAAGCTTATTTAAATATTGATTATCATGATAAAGATAACTTCTTAGAAAACATCAATAAATTACTAGATTTAGGATATGCTCCTAATGAAATAAATAAAGTATATACTAGTTTATCTGATGAAAGTATTATCTTACTTATTAATAATAATTATTTAAAAGATATCACTAATATTATTGATTTAAGTTATTTTCATGAAGATGATTTAGAAAGATATTTAAAATATAATGATAATAGTTTGGAATACATTGATTTAGTTACTTATGTCAACGCTTCATTAGATTATGATTATTATACGAATGTTGTGGATATTGATGATCCAGCTGATACAACTGTTTTGGTTAATAAATATCATAAGTTAGCGAGTGATTATGTCCCAAGTGATTTAGAAGCAATCAGTTCTAAATATAA
>ONWZ01000080.1 GCA_900321645.1 uncultured Eubacteriales bacterium
ACATTAATACGATTATCAAATGGTTCACCAGTACGTCCATCATAAAGAACAGTTTTTCCATCTGGATCCATACCAGCTTCAGCCATCATCTTCTCAATATCATCACGTTTAGCACCATCAAGTACTGGTGTTGCAATATGAACACCTAATTTCTTACAAGCCATTCCCATATGAAGTTCAAGAATCTGTCCAATATTCATACGTGATGGAACACCTTGTGGATTTAACATAATATCAACTGGTGTACCATCTGGTAAATATGGCATATCTTCTTGAGGTAAAATCAATGAAATAACACCTTTATTACCATGACGTCCTGACATCTTGTCACCAACTTGAATCTTACGTTTTTGAATTATATAAACTCTAATAACTTTTGATACACCACTAGGCATTTCATCGTTATCAGCTTTTGTATAAACTTTAACATCATGAACAATACCATCGCCACCATGTGGAACAGTAAGTGAAGAATTTCTAACTTCTCTTGTCTTTTCACCAAAAATGGCATGTAACAATTTTTCTTCACTAGTTAAATCCGCCATTCCTTTTGGTGTTACTTTACCAACAAGGATGTCTCCTTCTTTAACTTCAGTACCGATACGAATGATACCATTTTCATCTAGGTTCTTACGAGCTTCCTCACTAACATTTGGAATATCTCTTGTAATTTCTTCAGGACCCAGTTTAGTATCACGACATTGAATTTCATAGTCCTCGATATGTAACGAAGTATATACATCATCTTTAACTAATCTTTCATTCATGATAACGGCATCCTCAAAATTATAACCATTAAATGTCATAAATGCTACGACTACATTTTTACCAAGTGATAATTCACCCATGTTCGTACTTGGTCCATCCGCAATGACTTGACCTTTCTTAACTTTGTCACCTTTTCTGACAATTGGTACTTGGTTTGTACATTCACCTTGGTTAGCTCTTTCAAATGTTGTTAAGGTATATGTATCCTCTGCTTTCGCATTTTTAACAATAATCTTCTTGGCATCAACATAATCGACAACACCATCTGCTTTTGCTCTAACAACAGCTCCACTATCACGAGCAGCCACATATTCAACACCAGTTCCTACATAAGGAGCCTCTGTTGTTAAAAGTGGTAATGCCTGACGTTGCATATTTGCACCCATCAAAGCACGTGTAGCATCATCATGTTCCAAGAATGGAATCAAACTAGTTGTAATAGATACAACTTGTTGTGGACTAACATCGATATAGTCTACTTTTTCAGCTGGAATAATAACATTCTCACCATTATATCTACCAGCTACTTGACTATCCGTAATCATATCTTTATCATCAACATTAACTGTTGCTTGAGAGATATAGAAATCCTGTTCTTCAAATGCAGTTAAATAATCAACTTGATCAGTTAACTTTTTATTTTCAACTTTACGATATGGCGTCATTATAAAACCATATTCATTTACTTTGGCATAACTAGCTAATGAAGTAATAAGTCCAATGTTTTGTCCTTCTGGAGATTCAATTGGACAAATTCTACCATAGTGGCTAGCATTAACGTCACGTACTTCAACACCAGCACGATCACGAGATAATCCACCAGGTCCTAAAGCTGATAATCTACGTTTATGCGTAAGTTCAGCAATTGGATTAACCTGATCCATAAATTGTGATAACTGGCTACTACCAAAGAATTCTTTGATAACCGCTGTTACTGGTCTAATATTTATTAATGTTTTTGGAGTAACTGTTTCCATATCTTGGGTTGTCATTCTTTCACGAATAACTCTTTCCATTCTACTAAAACCAATCTTGAATTGATTTTGTAAAAGTTCTCCAACTTGTCTTATTCTTCTGTTTCCTAAATGGTCAATCTCATCATCATGTCCAATACCTTCCATTAAATTTAGATAATAAGAGACAGCTGCATAAAAATCTGAAATTGTCAATGTCTTTACATCGATAGATTGATCATTACCGATAATCTTAACTTTCTTCTTAGGATTTAATGGTGAATATACATATAATACTTGAATCATATTCTTATCATTTAGATCAGTATTAATCTTTGCTTCTTCCATTCCATATCCGTCTTTAAGATACTTATCTAATTCCATTACGATATCTTTAGTAAGTAATGTACCTTCAGCAAATTTTACTTTACCCTTAATCTTAACATCTTGAGCAAGTACTTTACCAACTAATCTATCCGTAATATTTAATCTTTGGTTAAACTTATAACGACCAACTTTAGCTAAATCATATCTAAAATTATCGAAGAATCTTGTAATCAATTGGTTCTTAGAACTATCTAATGTCGTAGGTTCTCCTGGTCTTAGTTTTTCATATATTTCAATTAAAGCTTCATCCGTATTCTTTGTGGAATCTCTTTCAATTGTATTCTTTAAAAATTCATTATTATCAAATAAATCTAAAATGTCTTTATCGCTTGATAAACCAAATGCTCTAAGTAATGTTGTAAGGGGAACCTTTCTAGTTCTATCGATTCTTACATATAATACATCCTTTGCATCTGTTTCAAATTCAAGCCAAGTACCTCTCGTAGGTATTAGCTTTGAAGCAAATACTGGTTTACCATTTTTATCTAGTTCTCTAGAAAAATATACACTTGGAGATCTAACTAATTGTGATACGACAACCCTTTCTGCTCCATTAATAATGAAAGTACCATAATCAGTCATTAAAGGCATATCACCTAAGAA
>ONWZ01000019.1 GCA_900321645.1 uncultured Eubacteriales bacterium
CTTTAAAGCTGAAGAAAAAGAAAAAGAAGTACCTAAAGTAGAGTTTTAAACTTTAAACTCTTTTTCTTTAGGGGGATAATATATGCAAATAGAGATTGATGATAAGATATATGAAGTTGAGATAATTAAAAAGAATAATCGCAATACTTATATTAGAGTAAAGGATGGTAAGATTATAGTTACTACTAATTATTTAACTCCTAGAAGTAGTATTGTCAAATTAATTAGAGATAATCAAAATAGTTTAATTAAAATGATTAATACGGATAATAAGAAGCAAGATAAGAAGGATAATTTCTATTTATTTGGAAAACAGTATGATGTTATTTATGGCTTTAATGGTATTGAAATTGATAATGATAAAATATATGCTCCAAATAAGAAAGAATTAGATAAGTATATTCTTAATGAAATTAAAAAGATATATCAAATAAGACTTGATTATTGGTATAATGTTTTTGAAGAAAAGATACCGGTGCCTAATTTAAAAATTAGAAAGATGACTAGTAGATGGGGTGTATGTAATACGAAGAATCATAATGTGACATTAAATTATGAATTATCGAAGTATGATATAACTTGTCTAGATTATGTAATAGTGCATGAACTTAGTCATTTTATATATCATGATCATCAAAAAGATTTTTGGAATCTGGTTAGTAAGTATTATCCTAAGTATAAAGAAGCGAGAAAAATGTTAAAGGAATGAGATTATGAAAAAGATATTATTATTTATATTTTTATTAGTTATTTCACCAATATGTGTTTTTGCCACAGATGTCTATAATATAGATATCGATGTTGATATTTTACAAAGCGGTGATGCTAAAATTACAGAGATCTGGGATGTTAGAGCAACCGATGGGACCGAATGGTATAAGCCACTTTATAATTTGCAAAATTCAGAAATAACTAATTTTAAAGTATATATGGATGAAAAAGAATTAACATATAAAGAATGGGATACGACAGAAACTATCGATGAAAAAGCGGGTTACTATGGTATAATTCATGTAAATGATGGGGTAGAGTTATGCTTTGGTAAAACAGATTACAATAGACATACCTTTAAATTAGTATATGATTTTTCAAATGTTATTTTTAATACGGAAGATGCCCAAGTATTTTATAATACTTTAATTCCGCCAGTATATGATGTAAATTTTGAAAAATATACTGTTAAAATACATAGTTATTATGCTTTTCCAGATGAATTAGATACATGGGGATTTGGTACAAAAGGATATACTTACGTTCAAGATGGAATTATTGGTTCAACAAATGAAGGAGCAATTAATACAAATGAACCAGTAGTTATTTTAATTAAATTTCCACTTAATACATTTGAAACTTCAAATGTTATTGAGGGATATAATCAATTTAATGATGTTATAGAAACAGCTTATGATGGTTCATATGAATATGACTATTCATATGACCCAACACTTAAGGAAAGAATAATGAATTTCTTAGCGGGATTAACTAGTTTTATATTTCCATTAGGAATAATTGCTTTAGCAATTGGAGCAGCTTTAAAAAGTGGTTATGGATATAAAGATAATAAAACAATTGATAAGAAAAATACCCCTATGTTTAGAGATATTCCATGTAATAAAGATATTTATTATGCTAATGCACTAATAAATCTAAATAATTTTGGCTATAAAGAAACTAATATATTCGGAGCAATTATTCTCAAATGGTTGCGCCAGGATAAAATTGCCTTTAAGAATGAAACAAAAGGTATTTTTAACAAAGAAACTAGTATGATTGATTTAACTTTAAATCCTACGTTTGATTCAGATATTGAACAAGAATTATTTGATATAATGTATAAGGCTAGTGAAGATGGACTACTTGAATCAAAAGAACTAGAAAGATGGGCTAAAAAACATTATGAAAAATTCTTAGGAATATTTAAAAGAATTACTAATTATAAAATTGATGAATTAAAAGCAAATAATCATATCTATAAACGTACTAGTAAAGAAGAATGTAAAAGATTAAACGTTATGGATGATATGATCTATAAAGATAGTACAGAATTATATGGCTTAAAGAAGTTCTTACAAGAATTTTCTGATATGAAAAATAAAGAAGCTATCGAAGTTAAACTATGGGATGAATACTTAATGTTTGCTTATTTATTTGGAATGGCCGAAAAAGTAGCAAAGCAATTTAAAGATTTATATCCTGAAATAGTTCGCGAGATGGAACAAAGCAACTTAGACTATGGTACTTTTGTTTATATTAATAATATATCTACAAGAAGTGTTAATGCGGCAAGTGCAGCTAGACAAGCAGCTGAGAATTATTCCGGTGGCGGCGGCGGATTCAATGTCGGCGGTGGCGGTGGAGGTTCCATCGGCGGTGGCGGCGGTGGTATTAGTCGTTAATAAAGAAACTTTTAGTTTCTTTTTTTTTATCTATTTGTTATAATTAAAGTGAGTGGTGATGATATGTTAATAACTTCATTAAATAATGATAAAGTAAAAGAATTGGTGAAACTTAAAGATAAGAAATATCGTGATATAAATGATTTATTCTTTATTGAAGGAAAAGATTTATGCGATAGTGCTTATGAAAACGGTTTGCTTAGAGAATTATATATCTTAGATGGCTACGATAATATTTATGATGGTATTCCTTATACCTATGTTAGCACTGAAGTTATGAAGAAGATAAGTGACTTAGGTAGTGTTAGTGAATACTATGGAGTATGTTCTAAAATGGTTGAAAAAGATCTAGGTAATAAAATATTAGTTTTAGATGATATTCAAGATCCTGGTAATTTAGGAACAATAATAAGAAGCGCCGTAGCCTTCAATTTTGATACGATTGTTTTAAGTAGAGGAACGGTTGATTTGTATAATCCAAAGGTAGTACGTAGTGCTAAGGGAATGCTTTTTAAGACTAATGTAATTATGCGTGATATAGTTTCATTTATTAAAGAGATAGATGATTATATGGTATATGGCACCGATGTTAAAGATGGTATTAATATTAAAAATGAAATTATTCCAGAAAAGATAGCCATTGTCATTGGTAATGAAGGAAAAGGCATTAGTGATGAAGTTAGAGATTTGTGTCAAAAATTTATTTATCTTGATATGAATAGCGAATGTGAAAGTTTAAATGCCGGCGTATCAGCCTCAATTATTATGTATGAGGTGAATAGTAAATGAAATACACATTAATTGGTAAATTAGTTAATACTCATGGCTTAAAGGGTGAAGTAAGAATCTTATCAGATTTTAAATATAAAGATAGAGTATTTATTCCTGGTATGAAAATATATATTGGCAAAGATAAGATTTGTGAAGAAATTAATACATATCGTCATCATAAAATATTTGAGATGATTACGATGGATGGTTATACCGATATCGATCAAGTGTTAAAATATAAAGGTGATTATATCTTTGTTAACAAAGAAGATATTAAACTTAATGAAAATGAATATTTAGATGAAGATATTATTGGCTTAGACGTCTATGTAGATGATAGATGTTTAGGAAAAGTAAGAAAGATCGAAAATCATAATGGAAACGAGATTTTGGTAGTTAATGGTGAAAAAAACTATCTAATTCCATATAATTTTGATATAATATTAAGCATTAATTTAGAAAAAAAGGCAATTATAATTCAAGATATACCAGGACTATATTAGGGAGGTTATTATGAGGATAGACATATTGACATTATTTCCAGAAATGTTTGATGGCTTTTTAAATACATCAATTATCAAAAGAGCAAGAGATAATCATGATGTTGATATAAGAGTTCATAACTTTAGGGATTATTCCACCGATAAACATAATCGGGTAGATGACTATCCTTATGGCGGTGGCGCAGGAATGGTACTCATGTGTGAACCAATCTTTAGAGCTATCGAAGATATTAAGACAGATGATTCATTAGTTATTATGATGAGTCCATCAGGCAAAGTATTTAAACAAGAAGTGGCTAAAGAATTATCGCAAAAGAAACATTTAATTTTATTATGTGGGCATTATGAAGGATTTGATGAAAGAATTAGAACAATTGTCGATATGGAATTATCAATTGGCGATTATGTCTTAACTGGTGGCGAAGTACCAGCAATGGCTGTAACTGATGCGGTAACTAGATTAATACCAGGAGTCATAACTAGTGAAAGCCTAGATAGTGAAAGTTTTAATGATGGTCTCTTGGATTATCCAAATTATACGAGGCCCGAAGAATTTAGAGGAATGAGAGTTCCAGACGTCTTATTATCGGGACATCATGAGAATATTAAAAAATATCGTGATGAAGAACGTATAAAAAGAAC
>ONWZ01000048.1 GCA_900321645.1 uncultured Eubacteriales bacterium
GAGTAAAAGATAACGAAAAATCTTTTCAACTTTCATCTTTAGAAGGAACAATGCTAGCAGTTGAGGAAATAACTCCTGAAAGCATTATGGATGAAAAAAATAATGGCGTTTCAGTAAAAAAAGTTACGGAAAATAACGGCGCAATTGTCTATGCTTCAGATGGGGTAGATATAAGAAAAGGTCCATCCGATGTATATGATAAGGTAGGGCATCTAGATAAGGATACAACATTTAATTATTTATATTCAATATCAGGTGGAGGGGTGACTCACGTATATGTTGATATTGATGGAGTTAAAGGTTGGATAGATATATTGAAAAGTAAAGTATTGTTAGAAAATACAAGTAGATATATTGCATCAATGGATCTTGATTTAGAATGTGCAACAATTTCTAAGAATACAATTTTAACTCCTAAATATGTAACAGATGCTTGGACAGGTCAGGCTTTACTTGAAAAAGATGAATGTACAAAGTTATGGTATTATCGTAAGGGATTAAAAGGTTTATTGGTAATGTATGAAAATGAAACAACTGATGAAAAAGACTTAACTGTTTATGAATATGCATTTAATGATGGCGAAAAAGTTGTTACAATACCAGCTAACACTAAATATAAAGCTCTTGCATGGGGAGTTTATTTTGATGAAACTACTAAGAAGAGCAGTGATATGAGATACGTTAATTATAATGGTAAAACTGGTTGGATAACGACTTATTTTGACGAAAATGTGACTCCAGAGGAAATCCCAGAACCAACTACTACGACAACAACTGCAGCAGTTATTACACCTGGATATATTGATAATAGAACACCATTAGAAATCATATTACCTTATGTAATTTCTGGCTTGGTTGGAGTATTAATTGTTTTAGTAATTATTATATTAGTAAATAGAAAAAAGAAAAATAAAGTAGAAGAAAAGACATCTGAATAGATGTCTTTTTAATTATTACATAAATAAGATATAGGCATAGTAGATAACGAATATTGTTAACATCAGAACGCCTTCTAATTTATCAAATTTCCTGTCATCACTAGCGAATAAGTATAAGGCAAGTCCGGCTAATGTCATAAAGAACATATCAGGGAAATTAAAAACCGTCGTTGTAACTCCACCAAAGATAATAATTGGCAAAGTCAAGACAAAACCAATATTGAAAATATTAGTACCAATGATATTACCAATAATGATATCAAACTCGCCTTTCTTAACAGCGGTAATAGCCATAATTAATTCTGGCATTGAAGTACCAATAACTAAGATAACCATCGTAATTACTTTTTGACTAACATGTAAATAATTGGCAATATTGACACAATTGTCAACGGCTAAGTCACTACCGAAAGCAATAAATGATAAACTTATTAAACTAATAATAATTGATTTTGGTAAACTCCATTTTGGCTTTTCAATGATTTTTTCTTTATTTTGACTTGCATTAAATTTGATGATATACACTAGAAAGTATACAAATACGATAAATAAGATTAAGGCATCATTTCGACTAATAGCATTGATATTACCATTAAAAGTACGATCAAGAAGTAAAAGCGAGAAGAACAATATAATAGCAAAATGGATTGGTAATTGTTTTCTAACGGTTTCACTTTTAATACGCATCGGCCTAATAGTGGCAGCAACTCCTAAAACTAACATCGAATTGACAATCGTTGAACCGACAACATTAGCAAATACGATATCATTATTGCCACTAAGGAGACTTCTAAAGGAGATAAATAATTCAGGGGTGCTTGTTCCAAAGGCAACTATCGACAATGAAATGATTAATTTAGGGATCTTTAAATTATTGGCGGTTGAAGCAATACCATCGACAAATAAGTCTGATCCTTTAATTAAAAGATAAAAACCTAATAATGTTAATAAAATGTATTTAATCATATTTAGACCTCTTTATTCTAATAAAATGATATCAAAAAAACGCATTTTATGCAAGAAAAAAAGTGCTATTTGGCACTTTCTATAATATCTCTTGCAGCAACTAGGCCAGTAGCAGCAGCCGTAACAATATTTCCAGCTTTACCAGCTCCATCGCCAACGAAATAAATATTATCATTTTCCAATTTGAAATTATTATTCGTTTCGATTTCGTTTGAGAAAAATTTTATTTCTGGCCCATATAGTAATGTATCATCATTATTAACACCAGGAATAATTCTATCTAGGATTTCTAAACCTTCTAAGATATTAGTAATAATACGGTGGGGCATAACTAAAGCTAAGTCGCCAGCTACACAGTCTTTTAAAGTTGGCTCAATAAAGCCTTTATTGATACGATGCCATTCACTTCTTCTACCACTACGTAAATCTTTTAAACTTTGGATAATTGGCTTACCATCCCCTAAAACATTAGCTATTCTAGCAATAGATTCACCATATAATCTTGTGTTAGTAACTGGCTCAGTTAGATTAACTTTTGAAATGAAAGCAAAGTTAGTATTGTTAGATTTAATATCTTTTAAGGCATGACCATTAACACAAATGTAACCATAATAGTTTTCTTTAGCGACAAAGCCACCTGGATTAGTACAGAAGGTTCTTATTTCGTCACCATAAGTTTTAGTTTTAATGAAGATAGTTGGATCATAGATAACATTGGTAATGTCTTCCATGATATCTTTTCTTACTTCGACTCTAACACCAATTTCAATTGATTGAGAATAATATGGGATTTGGTATTTATCAGCTAATTCTTGAATCCATTTAGCACCAGTTCTACCTGGAGCTACGATTACTTTCTTCGTTTTATATATTTTATCTTTACCTTTTGATTTACAGATAATTTCATGACTATTTTCATTAGTGGTACTAATATCTAGGACATCACAACGATCTACTAATTCAACACCTTTATCTTTTAAATAAGTGCAGATACCATCAATATATTCAGGTAGGTGATCTGAGCCTAAATGTTTTTGTTTAATGATAAGTAATTTAGCGCCAGCAATCGCTACTTTTTTTCTAATGGCTTCAGCTTCAGCCATATTAGATGGATATACTTCGGCATTCATTTTAAAATGATTAAATATTTCTTCGGTTTCATCAATTAATTTCGTAGCTTTAGATTCAGGCATATATTTGGTTAAATCAGATTTTCCTAATTTATGAATATAGTTAAGTTTTCCATCGGAAAATGTTCCGGCACCACCATAACCAGAAAGAATATTACATGGATTACAGTTTTGACAAGGGACACCTAATTTATTCATTGGACAAATTCTTGTCTTAACAGCATTCCCACGATCTAAAATAGCGACCTTTAAATTCTTTTTCTTTGTAATTAACTCATAAGCTGCAAATAATCCGGCTGGTCCGGCACCAACGATTATAACGTCATACATCTTTTATCACCATCCTAATTATAGCATAAATAAAACGCCTATGTATAGACGTTTTTATTAATTATTTTACTTTTTTCTTTAATTCATATAGTAAATTGATGGCTTCCATAGGCGTCAATTCTAAAACATTGGTATTCTTAACTATCTCTTCAATTTCACTTTTATGTTCTTCAAAGTCTAATGGAAGAGTTGTTTGAATAACTAAGTCACGTTTATTTTCCTTATTTTCATAAACTTTTAAAATTTCAGTAGCCCGATCAGTTACTTCTTTAGGTAGGTTAGCTAATTTAGCAACATTGATACCATAACTTTTATCGATTGAACCATCTTTTACTTTATGTAAGAAGATAATACCACCATCTTTTTCTTCGGCTGAGACGTGTTTATTTTTTAATTTTGTTAAAGTATTTTCCAAATCAGTTAGTTCGTGATAGTGGGTAGAGAATAGTGTTTTACAGCCAATTTTATTGTTGATATATTCAAGAATAGCTTGGGCTAAACTCATTCCATCGAAAGTAGCGGTACCTCTTCCTAATTCATCGAAGAGAATTAAACTATCAATGGTGGCATTTTTGATAGCGTCAGCGGCCTCTTGCATTTCAACCATGAAAGTTGACTCACCACTAACTAAGTCGTCACTAGCGCCAATACGGGTAAATATTTTATCAAAGATTGGTAATTTAGCTTTCTTGGCAGGTACATAACAACCAATTTGAGCCATGATAGTAATGATTCCTAGTTCACGCATATAGGTTGATTTACCAGCCATATTAGGACCAGTTATTAACAATATTGAGGTATCATTATCCATAATAATATCATTAGGGATATAATCTTCTTTAATAACTTTTTCAACGACTGGATGTCTACCTTCATATATTTCTAAACTGCGATCAGTCGTTAATTTTGGTCTTACATAATTATATTTTTCAGCTACTAAAGCAAAAGATGATAAAACATCAATCTCACTAATTGTTTTTGCTATTTCTTGTAATGTATGAACGTATTCACTACATTTATTACGAATATCGATAAATAAATCGTATTCTAAATTAATAATTCTTTCTTCAGCTGATAAGACTAAATCTTCTTTTTCTTTTAAAATAGGATTAATAAATCTTTCACAATTAGTTAAAGTTTGTTTTCTAACATAACCAAATTCTTCTTTGACTTGAGATAAAGCTCCTTTAGATATTTCAATGTAGTAACCAAAAACTTTATTAAAACCAACTTTTAATGTTTTAATACCGGTTTTTTCTCTTTCTGCTTGTTCATAATTACTTATAAATTCTTTACCACCACTACGTAAATCTTTTAATTCATCTAATTCTTTATTGAAACCTTCTTTGATTAGATAACCTTCTTTTAAAGTAGGGGGAGGGGTTTCATATAATGATGACTCAAGTAGAATATATAAGTCACTTACATCAGGTAGTGTATGATATTTTATCTTTTTTAAAATATCATTAATTTCAGGTAAGTATTTCAATGATTCTTTTAATTGAATTAAGTCTCTGGCATTAGCAGAACCTAAGGATACACGTCCACATAATCTTTCTAGATCGTAAACATTGTAAAGGGCTTTACGTAAATCTTCACTAAGAATGAATTCTTCAAGTAATTTACTAACAATATCATATCTTTTTTCAATTGTTTTGATATCTACGAGTGGATTCTCAATCCATGATTTTAGTTTGCGTCCACCCATCGCGGTTTTAGTTTCATCAAGTAACCAAAGTAAGGAATACATTCTTTCTCCCTTACGAATGCTCTCTGTTAATTCAAGATTTCGCTTGGTATGAATGTCCATCTTTAAGAATTCATCATTTTTTCTAATAACTAATTTTTGAAAATGGGCAATATTTCTCTTTAAATTGTTGACAAGATAGTATGCTAAATGATTGATACCAGTAATATATCTAATATCAGTAATATCATCATAGATATATTTATATTCATCACTGCTGGTTACTTCATCAATGATGGTAATTGGTAATTTATAAATGTTTTTTAAGGTAGCAATAATTTCTTTGTCACTTGTACTATTGATAATTAATTCTTTAATTCCTAAAAAGACAATTTTATTGATAAGTAAAGAATTGTCTTTCTCTAATATCTCGCCATATATTTCGCCGGTTGTAAGATCGCAGTAGGTAAGAATATAACAGTAATCTAAGAAATAGACACTACCAAAATAATTGTTTTCTTTTTCGTTTAGTGAATTAGCAGTGATAACAGTACCACTGGAAATAACTTCAGTGATATCTCTTTTAACCATTCCTTTGGCTAGTTTAGGATCCTCTAATTGTTCACAGATAGCTACTTTATAACCTTTTTTAATTAGTTTATCAATGTAGATATCGACAGCATGAAAGGGAACACCACACATTGGGACTCTTTCCTCAAGACCAGCATTCCTTCCAGTTAAAGTTAATTCCAATTCATGACTTACTAATTCGGCATCTTCGAAAAACATTTCATAAAAGTCACCAAGTCGGTAAAGAATAATGGTATCCATATTCTTTTCTTTTAGTTCAACATAGTGAGCCATCATCGGAGCTAATTTTGTTTTGTCTACTTCACATAACTTCATACGTATCACTGCTTTCATAGTTATTATAACAAATTTGAGTAATTAAAATCAAGACAAGAAAAAAAGAAACTTACGTTTCATTCGGTAATTAATTCAGACAAGGGAACAATATGATAGCCTTTACTTAAAATATATTCGATGACATTGGCTAATTCTTTAGTATTAGTTATTAAAAATATTCGTCCATTATATAGTGCACTTTTTAGATTATTATAACTATCATCTTTATTAACGATAATAGATAACATTTTACTATTCGCACAATTATCCAGTGATAGGTGATCTTTACTAGTGAATAAGCAAAAATTAGCATTATTATTAGCTTTATTATTGATGATGTTATTACCAATTATTAAATTATCTTTGGTATATGTCCCCAGGTTACCATAACTATATATTTCATTATCTTTTATTTTATCGATGATACTAATATTGTTGTTTAGGAAACTACTATCAATAAAGAAATTGATTTGAATTTTATATTTATTTATGGTATCTAAAACATTATCAATGGTATTGTTATTATTTATGATATATATTAAAGAAATATTTTTATTTTTGGTATTGCCCTTGATAATATATTTTTGATAATTATTATAGATTGATATTTCGGGATAGATATCTTGATATACGATTAATGATGGTTCAAAATAATTAAGTTTCTTCATAGCTTTATAGCTAGCTTCTTCATTTACTTGTTTACCAATATTACCGGGAATAATGGTATCTTCATAGATAGTGGCGTTAGTAGGAAGATAATTATTGTTTTTAGCATATTCTTTAATTTTAACCATTATTTCATCTTGATTCATAGTGACATTTATGACTTTTTCAGTATAAAAAAAAGTTATACAAATAAGACAAAATAAACCAATAATTTTAACTAGTTTCATATATCTATCACCATTTAAATATATGCAGAGATTATTTACTTATAACTGAAAATATGGTAATATTAAGTAAATAGAGGTGGGCAATGAATAATAAAGGATTTACGTTGGTGGAATTATTAGCGGTTATTGTAATTTTGATAAGTGTTTCTTTAGTGGCAGTGGCGTCAATTAGTTCATCATTAGAAAGAAGAGAAGGCAAGGAATGTGAAGAACAAATTATACTTGCTAAAAATGCTGCCAAAATATATTTTTCGACTAATAATTGTGATGGTAGTTCCGGTTGCAGTGTAACGATTAGTACTTTAAAAGCTGAACAATATTTTAATGAAAAAAATAAAACTAATAAGCTCCAAGACGCGGATACGATTAGTTTTACTAATAATGGTTATATATACAATGGTACAGGAGAATGCAAAGAATCATAATGTAATAGTTATATTATGATTTTTAATTTTGTTTAATGTTTGTTCAATTTTAATTTTTTCTTTATTGTCAAGTTTATTATTTAAGATATTTAAATAGTAATTAAGTTGGTTCAAATCTTCATTATTTTTGGTAGTTAAGTATCTTTCATAATAGATCTTTAATAATAATTCATAAGCTGGAAGAAAATCATTTAAGGATTTAAGAAGTGATATTGATTTATCGATATCTTTTTTAATACCAATCGAAGCATTACCAGGAAGATAAAAGTAGATAACTAAATTGTAGATATTCCATGGATATAGAAGATCAATTGATGAATTAGCTCCCAGATTAAAGTAATGGAAAGCCTTCTGCAAATCTTTATCGATGTGTCTTCCTTCATAATAATATAATCCCACTTTATTACAAGCCCAGCTTTCCTCTTCAAGAGCACTTTTTAAATAATAATCAAAAGCTTTTTGATATTCTTTTTTTTCTTCGTATATTTTACCTAAATTATTATAAGCATAAATATAATTGTGTTTAGCGGCCTTTTCAAAATAAGTGATAGCCTGTTTTTCATCTTTTTGTCTATCTTTAGTATAGCCATTTAAATAACAAATTCCTTTGGTATTTAGTGCAGATA
>ONWZ01000001.1 GCA_900321645.1 uncultured Eubacteriales bacterium
ATGAAGGAAGATATTAAAAAACAAATTGATGATATAAGTAGTAAAATATATAATCTAGCAGGCAAAGAATTCAATATTGCTAGTCCTAAACAATTAGGGGAAATACTTTTCGAAGAATTAAAATTACCACATGCCAAGAAAAATAAAACTGGCTATGTCACTGATGCTAATACCTTAAGTAAATTAATCGAATATCCAATTGTTAGATTAATCCTAGAGTATCGTTTGTTTAACAAACTATATACAACTTATCTTGAAGGTATCTTAAATACTGTAAGTAGTGATGATAAAATTCATACCATTTATACCCAAGTAATCACAAGAACAGGTAGATTATCATCTATTGAACCAAATCTTCAAAATATTCCAGTCAGAAATGAATTTGGTAAGCTAATTAGAAAAGCATTCATCCCAGAACCCGATTCTTTAATCTTATCATCCGATTATTCCCAAATTGAATTAAGAATATTTGCTCATTTATCTAAAGTAGATGAACTAATTAATGCCTTTAAAAATAATATGGATATTCACACTAAAACCGCTATGGATATTTTCAAAGTAAAAGAGGATGAAGTAACTAAAAATATGCGTCGTCAAGCCAAAGCTGTTAATTTTGGTATCCTTTATGGAATTAGTCCATTTGGCTTAGCCGAAGATATTGGTATCTCACCAAAAGAAGCTAAAAAGTTTATTGAAACATATTTTGAAACCTATCCTGGTATTAAAGATTATATGAATAAAGAAATTGAAGAAGCGCATCAAAATGGTTATGTCTTAACAATCATGAATCGTAAAAGAACCATCGAAGAATTATCTAGTTCAAACTATATGCAAAGAAGTATGGGAGAACGTATGGCCCTAAATACTCCAATCCAAGGAAGTAGCGCCGATATCTTAAAGAAAGCGATGGTTGAGATAGATGAAGCCTTCACTAAAGAAAAAATACAAAGTACCATGCTTTTACAAGTACACGATGAACTTATCTTTAATGTTAAAAAAGATGAACTAGTTAAAGTAAAAGAAATAGTTAAAAATATTATGGAAAATACTATTAAATTATCAGTACCATTAGTCGTTGATATTGAAACTGGTGCTAATTGGTACGATGCTAAATAAGGAGTAAATATGCCAGAATTACCAGAAGTAGAAACCGTCAAAAGAGGTTTAATTAAAAAAGTAAAAGGAAGAAAAATCCTTAAAGCCAAAGTTAATTGGAATGGTATTGTTGCTTATCCTGATAAAGAAGCGTTTATTAAAGAAATAGCCAATCAAACAATTAATGATATTGAAAGAAGAGGGAAGTTTTTAATGTTTATTCTAGATGACTACTTCCTAATAAGTCATCTAAGAATGGAAGGCAAATACTTCATTAAGGAACCCAATGAACCATTATCAAAACATGATCATGTTATCTTCACATTAGATAATAATAAAGAATTAAGATATAACGATACCCGTAAATTTGGTAAAATGCATCTAGTAAAAAAAGATGAATTAGATAAAAGACCGATATCTAAATTAGGTAAAGAACCTTGGGATAAAGATTTAACAGTAAAATATTTAAAAGAAAAATTAAATCGGAAATTACCTATTAAAACATTACTCCTAGATCAATCTATTATTACTGGTATTGGTAATATCTATGCCGATGAAATATTATTTTTATCTAAAATCAATCCCGAAACAAAAGGTGTAGATTTAACCAATAAAGATTTACAATCTATTATTGATAATACTAGAACGATCTTAGAAAAAGCCATTGAAAAAGGAGGAACTACCATCCATACTTATACATCAGTCGATGGTATTACTGGTTTATTTCAACAAGAATTGTTGGTCCATGGTAAGAAAGATGAACCATGTCCAAATTGCAAAAACAAAATAATTAAGATAGTGGTTAATACAAGAGGTACATATTATTGTCCTAAATGCCAAAAGAAGTAAGTGAAATTACTTTTTTTTCTTGTATATTTGACTAAAACGAACAAATGTGTTAAGATATATCCCTGAAAAACGGGGGTGAATATATGGAAACAATTAGTTTAACTAAGAAAAGATTCGAATCATTAGTACCTTATGAATTACCTAATTATGTTTATAATACGGAAGGTACATTATATGTTCTACCAATTAAGAATCGTTGGGATACGCAAATGAAACTATTAAAAAGATTATATTTAACGAATGGTCAAGTCTTTGGTAACAAATTACAAACGATTAACTCTTTAATTGATAATAAGGAAGAGTTAGATATGGAAGAAATAGTATTCCCTGAAAAGATTGCTACGGTTGGTGGTGAAATTGTCGGCTTTACCATGCCTTTAATTGATTCCATAAATTTATCTACCGCTCTAAGAACTCCAACTATTTCATATGAACGTAAGATTAAATATCTAAAACAGATTGGTGAAATTTTAGAAAAAATGAAGCTACGCAGAGAATATACTAGTATTAGTGACTTTTACATTAATGACTTACACGAAAGTAACTTTATCGTTGATATTGCTGATGATGTTAAAGTTATCGATATCGATTCATGTAAGGTTAGTGGTAATGGTATTTTTAATAGTAAATACTTATCTACCAAATCATTTATTAATGAAATATATAAATATCAAAAAAATAATAGTCAGAATAAATATGCTGAAAATCCATATCATAAATATTCTACCGACATAAGCGGAGCTTTTGTTCCTGATGAGAATACCGATTTATATTGTTATATTATTGTTATCTTAAATTTCTTATATCAAGATAATATTAGTCGTTTTACTTTGGAAGAATTCTATGACTATATTGAATACTTACAAAGTATTGGCATGGATAAAGAATTACTCGATATTTTTGATAGAATTGTATCAGAAACAGCCAATGTAAATCCCTACATGTTATTAGATAGCTTACTACCATTTATTGGCAGAGCTAATCATTATGTTTATTCACATGTTAAAAGAAAATCATCTAAATAATTTTTAGATGGTTTTTAGTTTACTTAAAACCTTATTTTTGCTATAATTAAGGTAGGTGTTATTATGGATTATCGTATCAAAATAGATGAATTTGAAGGACCTTTAGATTTACTTCTTCATCTTATTAAAGAATCAAATATTAATATTCAAGATATTGAAATAAACGAGATTACTAAACAATACTTGGATTATATTAATAAAATGGAAGAATTAAATATTAATGTCGCTGCTTCTTACTTAGTTATGGCGGCTGAATTAATGGAAATAAAATCTAAATCATTACTTCCACCATCTGAAGATGAGAATAGTGATGAAGATGAAGAAGAAGTAGTATCAAGAGAAAGCTTAATTAATAAACTACTTGAGTATGAAAAATATAAGAATATGATTGATACTTTCAAAGGAATGGAATCTGAAAGACAAAATATTTATGTCAAAGCTCCTGAGAAAGTCAGTAATTATGTCGATGGATTAATTGCAAATACTGATGATACCTCGGTTGAAGATTTGGTCGAAGCTTTTAAGAAATTTTTAGAGCGTGTCGACAGAGAAAAACCAATTACAACTAAAATAACTAATAAAGAATATAGTGTTAAAGAACGCAAGAAAAGTATTCGTAATATTTTAAAAGAAAAGAAGAAAGTCTTGTTTACTGATTTATTCGAAGAACGAACAACTAGTTTTATTGTCGTTACTTTCTTATCAATATTAGAAATGACTAAAGAAAGAGAAATAATCATTAAGCAAGATGCTAACTTTAAAGATATTACAATCGAATTGAAGGTGAAATAATGAAAGGCATTATCGAAGGATTATTATATGTTCAAGGTGATTTAGGTTTAACGATTGATCAAGTGTCTGAGATTCTTGAAATCACGCCTGAAGAAGCTAAAGAATTAATCTTATCATTAAAACAAGATTATATTGATGAAGATCGTGGCTTAAGAATTAATTATCTTGGTAATTCATTTAAACTAACAACCAAGGAAGAACATAAAGAATATTTTAAGAAATTGTTAGAAAATCCAAGGAATAATATTCTTTCTAATCAAGCTTTAGAAACATTAGCAATTATTGCTTATAATGAGCCAATTACAAGAATTGATGTCGATGAGATCAGAGGCGTTGATTCTGCTTATGTTGTCCGTAGATTACTTGCGAAAGGCTTAATTAAAGAGTGTGGGCGTGATGATAAACCAGGACATCCCATTCTTTATAAAACAACGGATGAATTCTTAGATTATTTTGGTTTATCTAGTAAAGAAGATTTACCTAAGATCGAAGAATTAAAGCAAGAGGATAATGAAGATAAAGATTTATTTAAATCTACTTATAAAGAAGATTAATATTAAAGGATAAAAAGGTGGTAAATATGAATATAATAGATATCATTAATAAAAAAAGAAAATGTGGTACTTTAACCGATGAAGAAATCAAATATATCATTGATGGTTATTTAAGTGAGGAAATAAAAGATTATCAAATGTCAGCTTTACTAATGGCTATTCTCATTAACGATATGGATAATGAAGAAATTTATTCTCTTACTAAATATATGGCTGATTCTGGTGAAAAGTTAGATTTATCACCACTTGGCGATAATGTTGTCGATAAACATTCAACAGGCGGTGTTGGTGATAAGACAACTTTAATTATTGCACCACTAGTTGCGTCTTGTGGCGTTAAAGTCGCTAAGATGAGTGGGCGAGGATTAGGACATACCGGTGGTACGATTGACAAATTAGAATCTATTCCAGGCTTTACTGTCAACTTGACAGAGGATGATTTCTTAAAGCAAGTCAATGATATTAATGTTGCCATTACTAGCCAAACCGAAAATGTTGCCATCGCCGACAAGAAAATCTATGCCCTAAGAGATGTTACTGGAACAGTTGAATCAATTCCTTTAATTGCTTCTTCCATTATGAGCAAGAAGATTGCTTTGGGAGCTAAAAAATTAGTTTTAGATGTCAAGGTAGGTAAAGGAGCATTACTTAAAAATATTAATGCTGCCCGTAGATTATCTAACCTAATGATTGATATTGGTAAACATAATGGCATTGAAGTTATTTGCATTCTTACCAATATGGATATTCCACTTGGCAATAATGTTGGTAATGCCCTTGAAGTTAAGGAAGCAATGGAGATTCTAAATGAACATAAACAAGGCCATCTAAGAGATTTGTGTGTTGAGCTTTCTAGCTATATGGTAGCGCTTGGCTTAAATATTCCATACGAAGAATCAAAAGAGAAAGTATTAAATAATCTTGATAATGGTTTAGCTTATAATAAGTTTTTAGAATTAGTTAAAACGCAACATGGTAATATCGATGAGTTACCTGAAGAAAGTAATAAATATGAAATAAAATCAAAGACTGCTGGTTACTTGGTTGATATTGATGCCTATAAATTAGGAATATTATCAATGTCACTAGGTGCTGGTCGTGAAAATAAAGAAGACACGATCGACTATAGTGCCGGCATAATTGTTAATAAAAATATTAACGATTATGTCAATGAGGGTGATGTCATTATGACATTGTATACAAATAAAGAAATAACGAATGTCGATAGTACTATATTTAAAATATCAGATAAAAAGATTGAAGATGAAAAATTAATTTATGAAATAATTAAATAAGGAAGTGATAATATGCCTAAAATAACTTATGTAACTGGCAACTGGGCTAAAATCGATAGCGCTAGACAGATTTTAGAGCCAATTGGTTATGAAGTTGATAATATCAAAATGGAAACCCCAGAGATTCAAGCCGATGATGTTAGTGAAGTAGCTAAATATTCTGCCAAATGGGCATGTAAAGAGTTAGGGGTTCCCGTTTTAAAAAATGATACTGGTTTATTTGTTAAATGCCTTAAAGGATTCCCTGGCGTCTATACCCATTATGCTGACGATACGATTGGTGTAGACGGATTATTAAAACTAATGGAAGGCGAAGAAGACAGAGAAGCTTATTTCAAGGAAGCCATTGCTTACTGTGAACCAGGATCCGAACCAATTGTTTTTGAAGGTATTACTAAAGGAATAATTGCCAAAGAAAAGAGCGGCACTTATGGCTGGAGTTGGGACTTTGTCTTTATCCCTGAAGGGGAGGAAAAAACATTAGGCTGTTTTCCGGACAAAGAAAGATGGAAATTCTGGAGTTTAGACTCTTATAAAAAACTAGTCGAATATCTTGAAAACAAAGAAAAATAATTGCTATATTTTAAAAAGTATTGTAAAATAATAATCGCTTGCCAATATCGACATAATTGGGAGGTATGAGATGAATAAATTTGATATTAACTTGAATTTATATCGTAGTTTCTATTATGTTGCTAAATATGGTGGTTTTACCAAAGCAAGTAAGTATGCTTTAATCTCACAATCATCATTAAGTAGCAACATCAAAAACTTAGAAAATGTTCTTGACACAAAACTATTTGAACGTGGCATTACGAATATTAAACTAACAAATGCCGGTAGAGAATTATTTGAAAAATTGGAAGAGATTGCCAATATCTTAAATGGCAGTATTCAAAAACAAGAATTCAATATTGGTTGTATTAGATCAATTGCTGATAACTATATTGCTGATGCGATTAAAATCTTTAATGAAAAGCATCCAGACATTAAAGTCAATATTGCCTATGAAAACAATAGTGATTTATATCAAATGTTAAAAAAAGATGACTTAGATATCTTGGTATGTCGTTATCCATTATTCTACAAATTTGAAAAATACATTAATGTTGAAAAAATAAATGATATTGAAAATGTCTTTGCTTGCTCTAAAGAATACTATAGTAAAGAAGCAAATAAGATGAGAAATAAAAATTATACATATCATCTAATTTTACCAAATAGTTCTGAGAAAAGAAGAACCATTGAACAATACTTAATCGATAATAATATGAATTATAGTGTCGATGTCGAAATACCTAATTCAACATTATTAAAGAATTTAATTTTAAATGGTACAGCCATTGGCTATATCAATAAAAAATATATTGATAAAGAACTTGCCAATGGAACATTAATTTGTTTAAATAATTTTAAAAACATCCCATTAGATAATTTAACTATTATTTATAACTCGCGTATCAATAATAACCTTACCGATGATTTTATTAAAGCAATCAAAGTAACTATTAAAAAAACCAATAACTAGTATTGGTTTTTTGTATTAATAAAACAGGTAAAAGTGTGATAGACTTAAATCAGGAAGTGATACTATGGGGAAAAATAGAAGATCAAAAAGAATAGTATTTTCAAGTGTATCATTATCTTTGACGACAAAAGCATAGCTCTTTTGCCGTCTTTTTTTGGAGGGGAAAATATGTTAAATTATCTAGAACAACTTGCTAAAGAATACAACATGTCAAAAGAAAATGTTTTATCAATTGCATTAAATAGGTATGGTTTAGTAATACCTAATTATCCTGATAATCGTATCAGATTCAATCTTAATATGAATGGTCATAATACTTTCTTTGCCGTATGTGTCAATACTTATTTAGAAAGTCCATTCACTCTAAAAGATAATATGATTTATTTAGAGGATGCTCCAATTGGTGTTGTTTCAAATATTGAAAAAGATACTTGCACCTCAACTTATTTTAGAAATAACAAACAAGCAATAACATTTAATTCCAATTCAAGAAGCAAATGCGTCGGTTGTAAGTTCTGCGGAACTTATAGTTTAGACGATGAAGATTCCATCGATTTTAGCACGAAAGACAATATTAAAAATTATTTTGAAGACTTACTAGGTAAAAATAATATCCCTAGTATGGAACAAATTAAAGATGTTACTATTTGTACGGGTTGTTTTAAAACGGAAGATGATTTAGTTAAGCATCTATTATTAGTTAATGAAGCATTTAAAGAATTATCTTTTGATGGTCGTATTAACTATATTGGTTCGCAACTTAGAGATCATAATAAAATTGAATTAATCAATCACGAAATTGAAAAATTTAGTTTATTCCTAACTATTGAAAAATTCTTAGATCGTGAAAAATTTATGCGTCCTGAAAAAGCTAGTTTAACAATTCCAAAAGCAAAAGACTTACTTGATTATACCAAATCACTTGGTATAACTAGTACTTTCCTATATATTCTTGGCTTGGAAGATTTAGATACCGTTACCAAATACTTTACTTATCTAAAAGATAGTGTCAATAAATTCCCCATTATCCAAGTATTCCAAGACTATACCAAAGGACAAGAAAAATATCGTGTACCTGAAGCGAAAGATGTTAGATATTATTTAGAGGCTCGTAAAAGAATCAATGAAATATTTGCTGGAACTAGTTTGAATCCAGAATATTGGGAATGCTTCAGAAGTCTATATTTTGATGATCAAAGGGAAGCAGGACTGATAAGATGCAAGAAGAAATAATTAAAAAATATTTTGACGCCGCTAATGCGATTGTTATTAGTGAAATGTATCTAAATAATTTCACAAATGACATTACCTTAGATGATTTAAAGAAATATAATCCTGGTCATTTAGGTACCAGTATGTCAATTAATTTTATCTTAGCTAATTTATACTATTTCTTAAATCGAAATAAATTAAATAGCCAAGTTGTCATTGGTACTGGTCATGCGGGTGTTAGCTTAATGGCTAATCTGTGGCTAAATGGTACTTTAACCAAGTACTATCCACAATATGAAAGAAATAAAAATGGGTTAAATAAGTTGATTAATGATTTTGGAACCAAAATCAGAAGTGAAATAAATCCCGAATATCCCGAAACTATCTATGATGGGGGAGAATTAGGTTATTCCTTGGGAGTAGCCTATGGCTATGCTCTTAATGGAAATACTGATCTTGTTCCTTGTATTATTGGTGATGGTGAAGCTGAAACCGGAACAATTACATCTTCTTGGCAATTGGCTAAATTATTAAATACCAAAAGTAAGGTTCTACCAATCATTAACCTTAATGGTTTAAAGATGGGTTCAAGTAGTTACTTATCTAAAATGAGTAGGGAAGAATTAAATAATTACTTTACGGCTTTAGGTTATCAACCACTATTTGTTAGTGCGGAAGATAATCCCATCAAAGATATGCAAGAAGCGCTAGCTAAAACATTAACGCTATCTCATCCTTTAATTGTCTTCTCATCACCTAAAGGATATACCATAACGGATTATGAGAATGATATCAGTGTGCATAAGAATCCTTTAACTAAAATAACGGATATTGATAAATTAAGAATTATTAGAAACATGTTAGCAAGTTATGATTTAGATATTTTTGATGAAGATAATAAATTATTACCAATCTTTGATAGTTTTGAAGTAACTTCACCTAAAAGGAATTTAGCTGATATCAAAACAGTTGAACCTAAAGCATCATTAGATGAATATGTATATAAAGATCTATTAACGAATAATGGAATGATTTTTTCACCCGATGAAATTTACTCTAATCAGTTTCATCGAAGTGGTGAGTTAGCCTTTGAACTATTAAATGAAAATGTTCTACAGGCTTTATATCAAGGATATACGATGGCTGGTGGCTATGGTTATTATATCGCTTATGAAGGCTTTATGCCAATCATCAGTAGTATGTTAACCCAATATTATAAGTATTTAAAGCAAAAAGATTTGTTTAAAACAAGTGAAACTAATCATTCCCTAAATTATCTCTTAACATCTACTTGTTGGGAAAATACTTATTCCCATCAAAATCCAGATATTGCTAATACCTTATTAGAAAAAGAGGATACTTACTACAACGTTATCTATCCAAAAGATCAAATTAGTGCTAGCAAGTGGTTAGCTAGCATAACCAAAGAAAAAGATAAAATCAATATCTTAACCTTTGCAAAACGCCATCAAAAGAATCATTCGAATATGACTGATTCAGTTAAGGATATTGAAATCATCAAAGATCATCTTAACCCAGAGATCATCTTATGTGCGACTGGTGATTATATGTTAGATATCATTATGGATGTAGCTGAAGACTTATCTAAAGATGACATAAATGTTAAAGTAATTTATATTGCTAAACCACAAATTCTAAACCCTGGTAATAGTGATGCTTTAACTGAAACTGAATTCACAACTTATTTTAATAAAGATACTCCAAGCGTTTACCTATATTGTGGTTATCCAAGTACCATTAAAGCTTTGCTTTATGATCGTAATGTCGATACTAAAGTACTGGGATATACCGATGGCTTGTCAGTATTTGGCTCCTTTAATAATAATGCTTTAAGTAATAAAATATCAAAAGAAGATATTTTAGATATATGTACTGGAAAACTTAAGCAAACAAAAACGTTAAAAAGGAGGAAAGAAATAAATGAATAACACTTATGAATTTTGGCAGGATTATCTAAAATTAATTAAAAAAGAATTAAAAAGATTATGTCATGAAAAAACAAAACTTTATATTGATTTACATATGCATTCTAATTATAGTGCTGATGGTAAACAAAGCGTTCGTCAAATAATTGAGAACACCCAAAATAAAGGCTTTGATGTAATTGCCATTACCGATCATGATACCTTAGACGCCTATGACGAATTATATGATATTGTCAAAGATGGTTTAACTGCTCCCATTATTATTCCAGGAATTGAATTTACGATGGATAACTCTAAATATGGTGGCCAATGTCATATGTTGGAACTATTTATAAATCCCAAAGATAAAACCTTGATGAATCAAGTTGATAAAAATAAGAAAGCAATGTTTAATCGCAGTAAAATTCAATTTAAACGGTTAAAAGAAAATATTACTATTGAAAGTATTACAAAAGAAAATAAAATTAAAATTTCTTATGATGATTACTTAAAATATCTTGAAATTAATAATTTAATTCCCGAATATGATACTTTATGTTTCTATCTAATCGATAAATTTAAGAGTAAAAATATTACCACTTTTGAAATTCTTGATAGATTAGAAAAAGATAATGAATTAGATTGTTATCCAGATAGAAAGCTATATAAAACTCGTCGCTATAAAAAACTACGTGGTAAATATGAATACTGTGAAAAGAATGATTATAATTCTCGCTTCCTACTATCAATGCTAGCGGTTCGTGAAGTTGATGATGATTGGTGGGATAAACCAAGTAGTGGTAGTTTATCAGTTAATTCATATGGCCAATTAAAAATTGAAGAATTAAATAATAATTATAAAATTATCTTTGCTCATCCTGAAGAAAAGAAACTGGATATTGCGGGAGAAATAATTAATAATAACCCAAGAATTATCGGAGCTGAAAAAAATATTCGTAGTGATTATGAAGATCGTAATAATTTTGATAATTTTGTCAAAGAATTAGATTTAATTAAAATTATCGGTTCCGATACTCACGATAATAGTGGCGAATTTTATGAAGACATGGGTTTCTATCTAATATCAAATGAAGAAATGTTAAATATTATTAATAATTGTTAGGTGATAAAATGAAAAAAGTTGACTTTCATATTCATACCAATTTATCAGATGGAGCGTATTCTCCTGAAGAAGTAATTATGTTAGCTCTAAAAAATGGCTGTCGTGAAATAGCGATTACCGATCATGATTATATTACTGATTATCATGATTTAGCTAGTGCTAATGATATTACTATCGTTCCTGGTATTGAATTTAATACCGCTGTTAAAGGAATGCATTTACTAGGGTATAACATTACTGATATTGAATTAATTAATCATGAAATGGATTTATTAAAATTAAAAAATGAAATCATCGTTAAAAAAGTAATCGATATGATGCAGAGAGCAGACTATGATGTTTCATTAAATAAAGTAATAGCTTATTTAGAATCCATAAATCAAAGACAAAGAATATTAGATAAACGTCAACTTGTCAAATATTTAATATATATGGGATATGCTGAAGACACTCTAAAGGCATATAAAACCTTAATCGGTAAACAGCAACCATTTTATATCCCTAACTATAAGATGAGTCCTGAAGCGATTATTAAATTAGTTACTGAGGCTAAAGGTATTACCGTATTAGCTCATCCCGGTAGTTTAAATAAACCGATGGATGAATTAACTACCATTGTCAGTGAATTAAAAGATAACGGCCTTAAAGGCATGGAAATAATAAATGGTAAAATGAACCCCAAAGCTTATTATGAAACAATTGCTGAAAAACTAAAATTATTAAAAACAGTTGGTTCTGATTTCCATAATCTCGAAAAAGATAATATTGGAATTGAAATAAATGATAATTTATATAAATCAATGACCAAAAGATTAATAAAAAAATAAGGAGGAATGCATATGGCATTAAAAAGAGGAATTGTTGAATTAAATGATTACAATCCAAATTGGAAGAAAGAATATTTAAAAGAAGAAAAATTATTAAAGAAAGTATTAAAAGATTATATTATTCATATTGAACATGTTGGTAGTACTTCAATCGAAGGATTAAAAGCTAAACCTGTAATTGATATTATCATCGTTATTAAAAGTTTAAAAGAGATTCCTGAAATTGAAAATATCTTAAAAGATTATGACTATTCAAATAGAGGCCCTCAAGGAGTGGATGATCGTATGTTTTTTGCCAAAGGTCCTGAAGATGGTAGAACGCATTATATTCACTTTACTGAACCTAAAAGCAATACCTACTACGACCTAGTATATTTTAAAAGATATTTA
>ONWZ01000007.1 GCA_900321645.1 uncultured Eubacteriales bacterium
ACTATTATTAACAAGAATAGTATACTTGTTATCATAGGCATATGAAACAGAAAATTTATCGCCTTTATTAAGATGACCCATTTTATTGCCTTGATAATCATAATAATCAATTCCATCTTCAGCCGTAACAACCATTTCATATGGTCTAGTCATTGGTGCACCCATATCAGCTTTTACCATACAAGGTATTAACATAACAATTAATAACAATAATAATTTAATTTTTTTCATATAGTCACTCCTTAAATTCTATTTATAATTTCACCAATCAAGAATGATGAAATATTTAATATTAATGATAATCCAAATGGATTAATTTTTTTATATTTCAGTGTTTTTAAATAAATAAAGCCCTCTACCAATACCGTTAATATTTCTAATACTATTAGCACTATCATACTAGTTTTATACCCATATCTAACTAATATTAATACTGGAATAGATACCACTAACGGATTAGTTAATATATTTACTAATAAAACATTCAATAAATCTTTTCTATCTCTTACTTTTAAAATTAAAGCTCCGCATAATTCAATTATAATTGTGCATATCAAGCATTTAATCATGATATATGGTAAATTAGATATATTTATTTTTTATTCCTCAATTCTTTTCTTACAAGCAATATTGTAATTATTAAAACCAAAATAATTAAAATTACATAGCACCATAATAATGCGACATTATCTAAAACATAATACTTATTAAATATTACTTCCATGTTTGTCTCCTCTTTTTAATACCCATCTTAAAAGTAACATACATATGATAGAAAAGATTACAATTACAAAAATATTTATAGTCATATTAAGTTTTATAAAGAATATTGGAACAGTTCCTAAAAATAGCCCGATAGTCGTAAGTCCAAAAGCAAGCCCCGGTGTTTTTTTCAGTACCGAAACTAGTATTCCTAATGTAATTGCCATTGTCATTGAAAAGAACATTACTCCAATTAAGGATACAATCATCAAATTATCACCAAAACACAAAAATGGTATCGCTAATAATGTTGAGAATATTGCTACTTTTCTTATTCCAAAAAAATCAGATAAAATACCACCAAGCATTTTACCAATCCCCATCGTAAAGAATAAAGTAACTGCTTGAATCGTTGTCTTATTCCAAGTAGTTGGAATTCCATATCCCATATATCCTCTTACAATAACAATAAATACTGCGACAATTACTATTAATTCTGAATTAATATTTTCACTTACATAGTTGAATTTTTTTGTATCACTTTCTTTTTTATGATAAGTATTAGCTAGTAATATAAATGGTATCATCGATACAATAAATAGCAACATAACACTATTTGGTATTGCTACCGATGCCATCAATTTACCAGTAATTACTCCGAATGATCCTCCTGAGACAAATATTGCTGCTGGGGATAATTTTCCATCTGAATTTCTAAGTGTCGCTTCAGCCCCATCAACATGTAAAAAGGCATTGCCTAAACAAAGTATAATCAAAGATGAATATATTGAAAAACTAGTTAACATATATACTAAATAGGCAATAAGTAAAAAAGCAACGCCTATTAACCCCATATCTAATTTGGGATATTTATCAGCTAGATAACCAATCAAACTCTGTGGTACAAACGCCATTCCATCATAAATAAACGGTATTAACCACACAATATAAGAATTATTGGTTACCCTCGTTAGATAGAAAAAACATACTACTTCAACGGCAAAATGAACATAAAAATAGAGATAACCTAGTTTCAATTCATCGCGTTTAAAAAACATACTTCTATATCACTACCCTTCCTATAATAAATTATATCATACATAAAAAAACATACAATAAATAAAGTATGTTTTATTCACTTCTAAGTGCTTCCACTGGATCTTTTTTAGAAGCAGCTCTAGCTGGTATTAAACCGCCAATTAAGGTTAAGATAATGCTTAATATTACTAACAATAAAGCACTCTTAATTGCTAAACATGCCCTAAGTGGAATATTGCCTATATAATGATGTAAAACAGCATTAATTATCGGAATTAAGATATATGATATACCAATACCAAATAATCCTGACAATAAACCAATAATAAATGTTTCAGCATTAAAGATAGATGAAATATTATGTTTAGACGCTCCGATACTTCTTAAAATACCAATTTCTTTAGTTCTTTCATATACCGAAATATAAGTAATAATTCCAATCATAATTGATGATACTACTAGTGATATTGATACGAATGCAATTAAGACATAACTAACAGCATTGACAATTGTCTTAACTGAATTCATTAATATTCCCGTTGTATCAGAATAATTAATTTCTTTTTCCTCATGACCAGTTCTTTTCATTTTCTTATTATATTTTTCGATAAAATCAAGAAAATGTTCTTTGCCATCAAAACTATTGAAATAGAATGATATAAATGTTGGTTCATCTTTATCTTGATAACCTAAACTTATTAAATTACTCTTAGCATTTTTTTCTTCTCTATTTAACATAGCTGATACTACTCTCATTAATTCATCTTCCGTGAAATTAAGTGAAAAGGCACTACTGATGGCATTTTCATCAACATTAAAACTTGAAGCGATACTACTAGTAATATTTTCAATTAGTTCCCCTACTTTGGTAGCTATTTCTTTTCGCATTTTAGCCTCAGTCATCGCATGAGCCATTTTTTCACTTGCTCCAGATAAAGCAATTTTCTCTTTTAATGTTGGTAAAATCATTCCTAAAACATTCTCATCAATAACTGCTACTGGATTGCTTTCATCTTCAGTTAATGATTGATCCATCGCATAATATGCTCCAATATAAGCTGATAAAATGCTCTTTAGTGTTCCCCCATATGCATTCTTAAAAATTGATACTGGAAGTACATAATTACTCTCTAATTCACTTAAAGCAGAATTAGCATCAGCACTATCTAAATAATTATCGACAATACTAGAGGCATCATTTAAGCTTACTTTATCCTGAATGCTAACAAATAAGCCATCGATAAAATTATTAAGTGTATCATCATAAGCATTTTTAGCTGGTGTAATATCAGTTGTTATACTATTAACAATATCATTCATATACCTAGTCGTATCTTCTTTAATCTTATTTTCATCGACATCCATATTAAATGCCTTTGCTAATTTATCTGAATCAACTGAAATAACATCTTCAAATCCAAAGCCAATATTATTATTTTTACTATCAAATCTACTTCCTGAAAATACATCGACATCAGAATCAGCTAATTGTTTTTTAACCAAATTAGTTTCTTTTGAATAATCGATAATATAATCAATTAATTTAGATGTATAGTTAACACCTGGCATTAATGCAGTCGATGTTGTTCCTGGTTTAGCGCTAACAATTCCAACTATTTTAAGTTTTATTGCTTTATCATAAATATCCTGCATATAATCATCATCATTACTCATATCTTCATAAACATGATAATTATCATTATAACGATAAACATCGCTTGGCATTACTAATTTTAAAGTAACATTCATCAAATCTTCATATGTAAACTCTAATGGTTCATTATTTATATTAACTGATTCCCCACTCATTATTTTAGTTACCATCTCAGTTAGTTCATCATTATCTCTAAGTCCTAACGAATAAACTAATAAATCGGATATCCCATTCGGTTCTGATAATACGATAATCATCTCATCATATTCCTTAGGCCATCTACCAGCTAAAACATCATATTGTGTATCTAAGGTATCAGTATCGTCGACCATTTGTGAAAATATTGAACCAAAAGTAGAATATGAACTCCACATATTAGCATTATAAAATGAATTAAATAAATTACTTGGATTTAATTTAGCTAACTTACCAGTTGTATCCACAGTATATATTAATGGATCAATACTATAAGAATACTTAATAGTCAAAATATCTTGATCCACTTTTTTATAATTCTTATTTAAATAATTCTTAAAACTTTTTAAATCATTGGCTTTAATATTAGATAACATATTAGTAATATATTGCTGTTCTTTTACCTTATTTGTTCCATCGCCTTCATGACTACCAGTTGTCATCGATAAAAGCATGCCTGTTACATCGGTTGATTCTTGCATAATTGTCAAAGGATAAGATGTTAAAGTATCTTCTTGAATCGAATCAACATAATTTTGAAATCCTGTTGATACTGCCAATATTAAAGCTATGCCGATAATTCCAATTGAACCAGCAAAAGCTACCAAAATTGTTCTTCCTTTTTTAGTCATCAAATTATTAAAAGACAAAGATAATGCTGTTAAGAAAGACATAGCAGTTTTTTTACTTTTTTCTTTGTTAATATTCCTTTTTTCTTTAGTATTCTTTTTACCATTGTATGGATTACTATCGCTAATAATTTTACCATCTTTAAGTTTAATAATTCTCGTCGAATAAGTCTCTGCTAATTCAGGATTATGCGTAACCATAATAACTAGTTTATTCTTTGCAATCTTTTTTAATAGTTCCATTATCTGAATACTAGTTTCTGAATCCAAAGCTCCTGTAGGCTCATCAGCAAGCAAAATATCTGGATCATTCACAAGTGCTCTCGC
>ONWZ01000067.1 GCA_900321645.1 uncultured Eubacteriales bacterium
ATGGTGGAGAATGAGGGACTCGAACCCTTGACCCTCTGCGTGCAGGGCAGATGCTCTAGCCAACTGAGCTAATTCCCCATGGCAAGACTAATTATATATTAAAAAAATATGTTTGTCAACTGAAAAACATTAAAAATGACTTAAAAAATAGAAATCTATGATATAATCTTATGTAGAGGTGTTATTATGAATGGAAATAAGGCAATAACCAAAAGAGACGAAGATTTTGCAAAGTGGTACACAGATATCGTCAGAGCGGCTAAACTTGCCGATTATACATCGGTTAAAGGCTGTATTGCTATAGAACCAAATGGATATGCCATTTGGGAAAAAATTCAATCAATTATGGATAAAAAATTTAAGGAATTAGGACACGTTAATGTTCAAATGCCAATGTTAATTCCAGAATATTTGTTTAATCAAGAAAAAGAATTAATCGAAGGTTTTGCTCCCGAATTAGTTTGGGTTACCGAAGTCGGGAACAAAAAACTAGATGAAAGATTTGCTATTAGATCAACATCTGAGACAGTTTTTTGCGATTACTATAAAAAACATATTTCATCATATAAAGATTTACCTAAATTATACAATCAATGGTGCAATGTTTTTAGATATGAAAAGGAAACTAGGCCATTCTTAAGATCACGTGAATTCTTATGGCAAGAAGGTCATACCGTTCATGCTACTGAGGAAGAAGCTATTACTGAAACCAAACAAATGATAGATGTATATCAATGGTTTAATCATGAAATATTAGCGATTCCGTCAATAACTGGTAAAAAAACCGAAAAAGAAAAATTTGCTGGGGCTGAATTTACTCTAACAAATGAAGATTTAATGTATAACGGAATTTGTTTACAAGATGGAACGTCACATTATTTTGGTCAAAAATTTAGTAAAGCCTATGATGTTAAGTTTATTAATAAAGATAATAAATATGATTATGCATATTATACTACTTGGGGAAAAACAACACGTGCAATTGCTGCTATCATCATGGTTCATGCTGATGATTATGGTTTAGTATTGCCGCCAAGAATAGCACCAAAGCAAGTAGTCATTATTCCAATTGGAAACGACAATATGGTAAATGACTTATGTAGTGAATTTAATAAAAAATTAAATGATGATAATGTTGCTGCTTACATCGATAATTCAGAAAAAACACCAGGATTTAAATTTGCTGAAGCTGAAGTAAATGGTATTCCAATTAGAATAGAAATTGGAGCTAGAGATTTAGCCAATGGAGTAGTTACAGTTGTTAGAAGAGATACTCGTGAAAAAAAATCCATAAAAAAAGAAGAATTAACTACGGATTATATTGAAGAATTGTTACAAACAATACAAAAAGATATGTACAATCGTGCCCTAGAACATCAAAAGAAATTAACATTCGAAGCCCACAGTATGGCGGATATTGAACACATTTTAAATACTCAACCTGGTTTCATTCGTGCTATGTGGTGCGGTGATGAAGATTGCGAAAATAAAATTAAAGAAATAAAAGGCTGTAAATCACGTTGTATTCTTGAAAATGAAAAACCAATTGATGACAAATGTGTATGCTGTGGAAAGCCAGCTAAGCATCATGTCGTATGGGGTATACAATATTAGTTGTCATAAAAAACAAAGTATGTTATAATACATAAAGACAAAAGGAGGAACTATGGAAACAATTGTTGTAATCGTATCAATTTTATTAATTGCAATTGTATTATTACAAAGCAGTAAAGCAGAAAGTGCAAATATAATTCAAGGTGGATCATCTGAATTATTTCAAAATAGAAAAGAAAGAGGAGCAGAGTTATTCATAAGCAGATTAACATTTGCCCTAGGATTTACATTCTTTGTTCTTTGCATCTTCATTTCATTTATGTAAAAACAGACAGGATATCCTGTCTGTTCTTTTTTTCATAATTGTTAACGTCTAGTTATATTCTAGACGTTTTTTTCTTCAACTTTGTTCTTTTTTTAAGCAAAAAAAGTAAAACCACTTTTTTTTCACAATATTATTAATGAAGGGCAAGAAAGGAGGGATAATATGTCGATTGAAATATTTAACTAGTATTGTCGAAAACGTATAAAGTAATAACAAACTATGCTAAATTAAAATGGAAAGGAAAAAAACATGCTAGAAATAAACTTCGAATTTCGCAAAGGAATCTTCTTTATTCGGTTAATTGGCAGTCTAAGTAAAGAAACTCCAATTGGTAAGATAAATGAACTAAATGAATTAATTATTGATAACAAATTTAAATATGTTGTAATAAATACAAACTATCTAAATATGGTTGATTTAACTGGGTTAAGTTATTTGATTGAAGTATGTTATATCACCAATGAAATAGCAAGCAATTTAATTATATGTGACAAATCAAAATTATTAAGGATATTATTAAACGATAATTTCCCTAATATTAGTACTGAAATAGAAGTGTTATAAGGAGATAAAATGGATAAAATAACAGACTTAATTATTGAAAATGAAGCCCTTATTTATAAGATTATTGGTAAATATAAAAGCTATTTTGAATTAGATGATCTATATCAAGTAGCTGTTATAGGGATAATAAAAGCATACAAGAATTATCAAAGCAATTATGATACCAAATTTACCTCTTATGCCTATCCTTATATATTGGGGGAGGTAATTAAATATATAAATGATTATCGGAGCATTAAAATTAACAGAAATTCTAAGCTGTTGTATGCTAAAATATTAAGGGCTAAAGAAATACTTACTCAAAAATTGATGAAAGAACCAACCACATATGAATTATCAATTTTTCTAGAAATTGATGAAAGCATAATAAATGATGTTCTTGAAGCAAATGCTAAAGTAGATAGTCTAGATAAAATAATAAGTACCGAAAATGATAATTTAACACTTTATGATGCTTTTGGTAAATTAGATAATAATTTAGAAAACTATCCATTAATATATGAAATATCAAAGTTGTCACCAGAAGAAAGAAATATTATTATTTCAAGATATTATAATGATATGTCCCAAAAAGAAGTGGGTGAAGCATTAGGAATGTATCAAGTTGAAGTCTCTCGAAAAGAGAAAAAAATCTTACAAAAATTAAAGAATAATATTGCAGCCTAAAAAAAACAATTCAACTGATATATATCTTACAATTGCTAGAAACATTAAAAAATATCGTAAAAAAAATAAAATAACGCAAAAAGAACTAGCTAAACTTAGTGGTTACTCATATTCATATATTCGAAGATTGGAAGGACCTAAATGTTCTAAGAATTTTTCAATTCAAACAATCGCTAATTTATCGAAAACATTGAATATTGATATTAAAGCACTATTCGAGGAAAAAGACATATAATAAAATATGAAAAAAATTAATAGATTAAGTTCTTATCTATATGATAAGGAATATAAAATTATTATCAAAGAAAAAAGTGTCAATATTATTAATTATGAAGAAATAATTGATTTTAATCTAAATTACATATCAGTAAAATATTACAACAAAATTATTTCAATTGAAGGAAGCAATTTAACGATTACCAAAATGGAAAAAGATGA
>ONWZ01000026.1 GCA_900321645.1 uncultured Eubacteriales bacterium
AATTCTTCATCATACCAATCAAAATATATATCATTGACACCTAGGGAACAAGCAACTTCTGTTAACACCCTAATGAAATCAATTGATTCGATGGGAGCATTTATAATTAAGGGCTCGTTTTTATTTATGCATAGACCTCTTTCTAATAATAGCCTAGCATATTTATAATACTTTTCTTTCATAACTACCTCTATTCATTATTTACTTTTTGTAAAAAAGCTTCTTCATTCCAAATTGGAATATTTAACGACAGTGCCTTAGTGTATTTGCTACCAGGATTTTCACCTACGATTACGGCACTTGTTTTTGATGAGACACTGCCCGATACTTTACCACCTAAGTTTTCAATAATAGTGGTGGCTTCTTCACGGGTAGTATTTAATAGTGTGCCAGTTAAGACAAATGTCTTTCCAGCGAATTCTTCACTTTCATGATAATTATTATTAATATATTCCATATTAATCTTATTATCTTTTAATTTATTAATTAAATTTAAATTATTTTTATCGTGGAAATAGTTGGTAACGCTTTTGGCAATAATATCACCGATGTCATTAATATTAGATAATTCTTCATAAGTAGCTTGCATTAAATTATCTATATTTTTATAATTTCTAGCTAATATTTTAGCAGTTTTAGCACCAACATGTCTAATACCTAGTGCAAATAATAATCTTTCTAAAGAATTCTTCTTTGAATTTTCAATGCTTGCTAATAATTTGATAATACTCCTTTCACCAAAGCCCTCAAGATTCATTAATTCATCTTTATATTTATCTAAATGATAAAAGTCAGCTGGTGTTTTTATATAACCCATATTATAAAAGTCTTCGACAATATTGTCACCAAAGCCTTCGATATTCATAGCGTCTCTCGATACATAATGAATTAAGTTTTCAATGTGTCTAGCTGGACAATGATCATTTGGGCAAAAATAATTAGCATCTTTTTTTACTAATAATGTATTACACATTGGACAATTAGTAATCATTTTAAATGGTGGTAATTCTTTAGTTCGACGTTCAAATTTAACTCTAGCTACTTCGGGGATTACATCACCAGCTTTTCTTACAACAATTATATCACCAACACGAATATCTTTTTCAAGGCAATAATCCTCATTATGAAGGGTTGCTTTTGACACGAGTGATCCATCGACATGGACCGGCGAGAATAAAGCATTAGGCGTAATTTTGCCGGTTCTACCAACTGTAAATTTTATTTCTTTTAAGGTTGTTAAAACTTCTTCAGCCGGAAATTTATAAGCAATTCCCCAGCGTGGAACCCTTGTTGTATAACCTAGTTTCTCTTCGTCTTTTAAATTATCTACCTTGATGACTACACCGTCGATTGCAAATGGTAAACTTTTTCTTTTTTCATGGATATTATTAATCTTTTTAATCATTTCTGAGATGCTACTAGCGGTAGTATTCAATTTATCATTGGTTAAGAAGCCTAGTTCTTTTAAGAATAATAGCGATTCTGATTGCGTTTTAAGTCCATAATCTTCAGGATTAGGAATAAAATATGCCATGAAGTCTAGTTTTCTCTTAGCAGTAATTTTACTATCTAATTGTCTAACACTACCAGCAGCAGCATTCCTAGGATTAGCAAACGGGGCTTCACCTAATGCTTCTCTTTCAAGATTAGCTTTTTCAAATGAATCTTTACTCATATAGATTTCGCCACGAACTTCGATATCGATGTCTTTAGTTAATCTAAGCGGAACCGTTTTAATGGTCTTTACATTTAGAGTAATGTTCTCACCAGTTACACCATCACCTCTAGTGGCTGCCCTGACTAGAACACCTTTTTCATAGATTAATGACCCTGATAAACCATCCATTTTAGGTTCTAGCGTATATACAGGATTGGGGATTACTTTTCTAATTCGTTCATCAAAAGATATAATTTCTTCTTCATTAAAGATATCATCAAATGATAGCATTGGTTTTTCATGGGTTACTTTTTCAAATTTATCTAGGGCATTGCCACCAACTCTATTAGTTGGAGAGTCTTCTCTTTTTAATTCTGGATATTTTTTTTCTAAAGCTAATAATTCCATGTAATAATCGTCATATTCCTGATCGGTTATGGTAGGATTATCCAAAACATAATATTCATAACTGGCTTGATTTATTATTTTTATTAATTCATCCATTCTTGCTTCAATCATCATAATCACCTATCTATATTGTACCATAAAAAAGATATATTTGATTTATTTTTTTAGGTCGCAAATTGCGATCTTGAACCTATGAATTTAAATCTCTTTAAGTGATTATAAAAAAGGCAACAATTAAATTGTTGCTTCTTTTTATTAAACTAATTCTAAGATAACTCTAAGAGCGTTATCTCCTTTTCTTTCACTCATCTTAACGATTCTTGTATATCCACCATTTCTTTCTTTATAACGTGGTGCTAATTCATTAAATACTTTTGAAACAGCTTTTTCATCGTTATGTAAGAAAGCTAGGGCTAATCTACGAGATACTAAAGAACCGTTTTTACCATATGTAACCATTTTGTCAAAGCATTTTCTTACTTCTTTAGCTCTTGTTTCAGTAGTAATTATTTTTTCATTTTCAATGAGTTGCTTTGTCATTGTGGCTAACA
>ONWZ01000121.1 GCA_900321645.1 uncultured Eubacteriales bacterium
AAATAATTACTATGATATTCACTATATTCTTTATCACTTAAATATTTTGAAAAGATATTACTACGTAACATTTCAAAACCGGCTGCCGTAATCTTGTTTTTAGCTGCATCATATGCTTGAAGGCTATGTCTTGTTTCATGGGCAATTACCATCATGTAATTGTACAATCCGGTATTTCTTTATATAAAGTATGATTTTTAAGTAATGAATTACGATTTATCGTAATAACTCCTGAATTGCCATAACTAGTTCCTAAATTATCTTGGCTCATCTCTTGACCATACAATTTATAATTACTAATGTATACTGAACACATTGGAATACCTAAATCTTTGGCTGCTAAAAATGATGAATATTTTAAGATAAATTCCTTGGCATAATAACTATCATTATTTTGTCGATTACGAATCATATATTTATATAATTCATCTAAAAAATTAGTACATTTTTCATTCGTATTACCAATTTGATATATAGCAAAACGCAATATATCATCAGTAATTTTACTATTAGGTTGATTGATTAAATTAGTAACCTTTCCATATATATTTTGACTTTTATTTGTTTTATATTTTTTTATTTCTTCGTATTGAGAAGTCGTAAATAATAATTTAGCAATATTTTGCCTAAAGAAAATCGAATCATAAGCTATTTCTGGATGTGACAAAAAGATATTATATAGTTTATTGCGATATGCAATCATTACATTTTTATCTAATTTGCCAGGATCAGTAACAAGCAGTTTAGCCATATATTGATCACATGCATCAATTAACGCTAAATTATTTGATTTAGGATTAGCATTATCAAAGCCACGATTCAAACGAAGATTAACCAATTGTTCTAACGAATCAACATTATTAATAAAACCTGTTAATTTAGTACCATAAGCGTTAATTAATCGTTCATTAATCATTACTGCCTCCATTTTTATAATCTAATAATTCTATATTTTATATGAGTCTTCTAATGAAAATTCAACATTCTCATTAATCCAGTTCTTTCTTGGTTCAACAGCATCCCCCATTAGAATGCTTACTCTTTTTTCTGCTAAAGCAGCATCGATGATATTGACTTTAACTAAACTTCTATATCTTGGATCCATTGTCGTATCACATAATTGATCAGCATTCATTTCACCTAGACCTTTATATCTTTGAATTTTATAATTAGTCTTGCCTGCTGTTTGTTTTTTCAATTCTTCATTTGTCCAAAGATATGTATCTTTACCACCCATACTTAATTTATAAAGTGGTGGCATTGCAATAAATAATCTACCATCTTCAATTAGTGGTTTCATATACCTATAAAAGAAAGTTAAAAGTAGACATTGAATATGCGCTCCATCATCATCAGCATCGGTCATAATAATAACTTTACCATAATTACATTCCTTTATATTAAAATCATTACCTATCCCTGCTCCAATTGTATGGATCAAAGTATTTATTTCTTCATTTTTAAAAATATCATCTAATTTAGCTTTTTCGGTGTTAATTACTTTACCACGAAGCGGTAAAATAGCTTGGGTTGTTCTATCTCTACCCTGTTTAGCAGATCCTCCAGCAGAGTCCCCTTCGACAATAAATAATTCACATTTATCTCTATCTTTACTAGTAGCTGGAGTTAATTTACCAGATAGAATTCTTTCAATTTTCTTATTATCTTTACCTTTTCTTGTTTCTTCACGTGCTTTTCTGGCTGCCTCTCTTGCTTCTTTTCCCTTTAAAGCTTTACCAATAATTTTACTAGCTACCGCATTATTTTCTTCCAAGAAAAATCTTAATTTTTCCGTCACAATTGATTCGACAATCGTTCTAGCAACAGGTGTTCCTAATTTAGATTTCGTTTGACCTTCGAATTGCAGTAATGATTCAGGTATCTGAACCGCAATAATGGCCGTTAATCCTTCTCTTACGTCAGATCCTTCGAAAGCTTTATCTTTACCTTTAATAAAGCCATTATCTCTAGCATAATCATTAAGTACTTTGGTAATTGCTGTTTTAAAACCAACTTCATGTGTACCTCCATCAGGAGTTTTTACATTGTTGACAAATGAGATAATATTTTCACTATAACTATCCGTATATTGCATACCGATAGAAACATTTATTTTATCTTTGGTAGCATCAAAGCAAAGTACTTTATGAAGTGGTTCTTTGCCCTCATTTAAGTATTCACAAAAAGCTGAAATACCATTTTCATAGCAATATTTTTCTTCTCTATTTTCGATTTCATCGACAATCTCAATTGTAAGTCCATTGACAAGAAAAGCACACTCTTGCATTCTTTCGCAAATCGTTGAATAGTTAAAAGTCGTTGTTTCAAAAATTGTTGAATCCGGTTTAAATCTTACCGTAGTTCCGGTTCTTGCCGAAGTACCAATCTTCTTTAATGGAATTTCTACATGTCCACCATTATGAAATTTAATATAATGTTCTTCTTTATCTCTTTTTATGGTTACTTCCATCCATTCAGATAGTGCATTAACAACTGAAGCACCAACACCATGTAATCCACCTGATACTTTATATCCTCCATCTGAAAATTTACCACCAGCATGAAGTACTGTATAAATTACTTCTGGTGTACTCATTCCAGAAGAATGCATACCAGTCGGAACTCCTCTACCATGGTCAGTTACTGAAATGCTTCCATCAGTATGCATCGTTATTTTAATATAATCGCCAAAACCATTTAAGGCTTCATCGACACAGTTATCGACTATCTCCCAAACTAAATGATGTAGTCCTCTTTTATCCGTAGAACCAATATACATACCTGGTCTCTTTCTTACTGCTTCAAGGCCCTCTAATATCTTGATACTACTCTCATCATACTTTTCCAT
>ONWZ01000011.1 GCA_900321645.1 uncultured Eubacteriales bacterium
AATATACTTTAAATGGTTATACTTTGGAAGCAGCACTTTGTGACAGTAATAATAATTCAAAGTGTGCTCTTGGTTCAGTTACAGTTTTTGAACTTACAGTTAGCTATGTCGAAAATGGATATGATGGTGAAAATACCGAATATAATTTAAATATTGAATTTGATTTCCATGAAATGGTTTATACAGCAAGAATTGGCAACAAATATTATGAAACAATTCAAGATGCCATTGATGCCGCACCTACCGATCATACAGAAACAACAGTCGTATTACTTAAGAACACTTATCAGCGTATAAAAATATGGGCTGGTAATAATATCATATTAGATATGCCTAATTTAGTTTTACATAATAAAGAAATTGATCCTGGGACTAGTGGCGATCCAGTTGTTGAAATTTTTGGAACTAAAGATAAAGAAGGGAATACGGTAAACAATACAGCCACATTTAAGATGATTAATGGAACAATTCGTTCCGAAGCTAGTCAAGCCGCTATTAACTGTGAAAAGGGCAGTCAATTTATAATGACTGGTGGTAGTATTATTGCTACTGGAGATAGGCAAGCCATATATATTAAAGATGGGGCATCAGCTCAAATAAGTGGATCTTCTTATTTGCGTTCTAGAGCAGAACTTGATCTTGCTAAGAATAACTATAGGGGGACTGTTCATGTTGTTAAGGGAACTTTAACAATAACTGGTGGTGTAATTGAATCTGATGGTGGCGGTGGTATAGCACTTACAAATGAGTCAGTAACGACGATTGGAAATAAAGACGGCAATTTAAGTACAACTGTACCAACATTTATTGGCACTAGTGTAGGGGCTAATATAAAAGCTGGCACTACATTTAATTTTTACGATGGAATATTTAAAGGTGGAGAAGTAGCAATTCGCAATGAAAATGACATAGATGATAAGGAAACTGGATATAATATTGTGCATAATGCTGAGACAATTAGTAGTAGTATTTATGATACAGCATATTTAAGTCAAGAAGCTACATATACGGTTACACTTGAAACTGGAGACGGAACTGTATCAGATAGAGTAAGAAAAGTTGTCGTTGGATCGACGGTTGGGCCTTTACCAACACCAACATATGATGGTTATGCATTTGATGGATGGCTTACGCAGAATAATATTTTGGTTAGACCTGACACGGCAGTTACTGAAAATACCACTTATTATGCTCATTGGACGCCAATTGTCATTAATTATGCGGCACAGATTGGCAATACGAAATATACGACTTTAGTGGCAGCAGTAGCGGCAGTGCCTGCAAATATACAAACAACTATCGATCTTCTTGAAGATAGAAGCGAAAAAATAACCATCCCAAATAATAAGAATGTTATCTTGAATTTTGGTAATTACACTTTAAGTAATCCGGATAATGCCGTCATTGTTACTAATAATGGTACATTGTCACTTATAAGTGGAACTATTAATACGACAGCAAGTACGGCTGTTGTAACTAACAATGGGACATTTACAATGACCGGAGGATATATTAGATCAAGTGCTAGTAATACGGCAGCCGTTAATAATTTAGCGGGTGCGACATTTGAAATTAGTGGTGGAAGTATAATTGCTACCGGTCAAAGACAGGCTATTTATGACTCTGGTGGTACGGTAAGAATTAGTGGTAATGCTTATTTAAGTTCGAAGGCTAAAGTTGAAAGTGGTAAACCGCGTGGTACAGTTCAAAATGAAGTTGCCACGAGTAACATTATTATAACTGGTGGAACAATTGAGTCAACAGCTACTAATGGAATCGGGGTAACAAATGTAGGAACTTTGACAGTTGGTGTTGACGATGGCAATGTTTCGACAACTTCACCAATTATAAGAGGTATTGGCAAGGGTATTCATAATACCAATACATTATATATTTATGATGGAATACTTCAAAGTAGAGGTACCCCTTTAAGTGGTAGTTACACAAGTATTGATGCAAATAGCACTCCAGCAACGGGCACTGAATCAATTGATGGACAAACTTATAATACATGGTATTTAAATGGTACATCTTAATAATATAAGAGATGCGGATTCTATATCCGCTTTTCTTGTGATATAATTAAATTGTTAAAAAACTTTGACAAATTTACAAAGACATTTGGTGGCAATACGTGGAAATTTAACCTATAATTATCGTGAAAGGAGAAATTATGAAATTGGGAGATAAGATTTTAGAATTTAGAAAAAAGAAAGGTTTTTCACAGGAAGAATTAGGCGAAATGATTGGTGTTACAAGGCAAACAATATCTAATTGGGAGCTTGGAGAAACTTCTCCTAACCCGGATCAATTAAAATTATTATCAAAGTATCTAAACGCTAGTATTGATGAACTACTAGATAATGATATTAAGAATGTATTGGTAGAAAAGGTATCTAATACCGAGAAACTAGCGGGATTAATATTAAAGATAATAAAGATAGTTTTAATTGCGATACCAGCGATTCTAGTATTATTAATTATATTATCTATCGTCTTTAAAAATATTAGGCATGATAGAGCTGGTAGGTTAATTGAAGATAGTATTTATTGTCAAATATATGGTGAAGAACATACCTATGCGATTGCTTATCAAGAATTAACGGGTCAAATTGTGGCAGAGGGCGGAGATGTTTATTTTGCGGACATTTTAGATTTAGGCAAGTATAGTGATGCTCATCAAGTATTTAATGTAATCAATGATTATGTTAAAAAGAATGGTGGCACTTGCCGAATGATTGAAAATAATGATTTAAATGATCTTGTCAATATGCAAATAAAAGAAGGTACACTTTCTAAGACAGGGGCAACAATTATAATTAATGAGGATATTGATTATGATATTACTTATGGTGAAGAATTTTGGCTAGAAAAATATAATAGTAAGAATAATTCATATGAGAAACTAACGATGAGTGGTAATAATTGTGGTTTTAATATGATTGGGTATTTAGTTACTCCAGATAATCCATTAGAATTAACGCAAGATTGGTCTTGTCTATATGGTAAACTTAATAAGGGATCATATCGCCTTGTTAAAAATGTCCATTTTGAATCAAATACAATTGATAAATACTATATTTGGGTCCAATTTGAGATTGAAGAATAAAGCACGAAAGTGCTTTTTATTTGACATTTATAATATTTTATAATATTATAGTTTGCGATTTTAAGAGGGATTATTATGAAAAGTGAATTGAAGAGAATTAAAAAATATTATGGTGAAGAAATGATGCATTTATGTCGTGAATTATTTCCAACAATTCTCGAAGAAGAGGGAACACTACTCGCTATCCTTGAATCATTATTTCCTCATAGTAGATTTTTATATTACGATATTGTTAAAGACAACCAAGTAACCCAATTCAAAGATTTTATTTATGATAAATATAATAATTCGGATATATTAAAAGATGAAACTGATGATTTTATATCACCCTTTGATTTGATGGATCAAGCTGGATATACATTATATGAATGTTTTTCTGAAAAAGATATTCAAAAGTTTAAAAAATATTATGACAAAGAAGAAGAATTATGTACTTTTGCTGGAGGTAGATTGGACACATCGATGGTTTTCTTTGCAGTTAAGAAAAATGTTGAGGACATCAAAAGAGAAAACTTTCCTAACCCAGAGAGACAGGATGAATATGGGACGTCAGTTATCAGTATCCAATATCGTCGTGGAGCTAAAAATACACTATCTATTAAGAATAGATACAATCATACGGTTGAAAATCCTGACGCTACTTTTAGTAATAATTTGGATAATATTATTGAGGGATTAAATGATAGCTTTGAAAGGGCATATAATTTAGCTTATACAGGGAGTCGTGAAAGATTTGAATTGTCAAAATATATTAGAGCTACCGACGGACGATATTATAAATTTAATTATGAAGTTAATGGTGTTTATTATGGACCTGATAATATAATTATTGACAATCATGAGTTGTTAAAAGAATACTTAGAAAAAGAAAAATATATTATTATCGATAATATTATTATTGATTTAGTTAATAAGCGAATATTTACTCATGATAATAGTGATAAGTACATTGAGAGTTTAAATGATATTGCTAAAATTGAAGTAGTAAGAATACCTGATACAACGAAAAAAAGAATAACTTTAATTATGAGTAATGGCAATATGGTTATTTTTGAAATCGATAAGTTTAATCGAATCATTAGTTTATATGATGAATGTGTAACAGAAATACATGATGATGCTTTAGCTCATTTAGAATGTATCAAAAAGATATCGATGCCTAAAGCAGTTAAATGCGGTAATCGTTTCCTTATGAATAGTGCTGTTTTAAGTGAACTATCAATGCCTGAAATAACTTATATTGGAGATAGTTTTTTGCGTTATAATATGCGCTTAACGGAACTTGATTTACCTAAATTAAAAGAAATAGGTAGTTACTTTATTAGAGCTAATGATATGATAAAAGAGTTGTATTTACCTAGTTTGGAAACAATTGGGGACAATTTTATGGATTTAAATAGATTTATAAAGATCGTGCAACTTCCAAAAGTTAAAAGTGTTGGTAATTATTTTCTTTCTATGAATAGTACGATTTCAACACTTGTAATGCCCAAATTAGAAAAAGTTTTAGGAAGCTTTTTATATAATAATAAATCATTAAAAGTAGTATGTTTACCAAACTTGATATCAACTGGTAATTGCTTTTTATATGATAGTATGGTTACTAATATTTCTTTGCCTAATCTACTTGTAGTTGGTGATCGTTTTATGGGTCAAAGTATTGCAATTGAGGAAATCTCTTTACCAAATTTAATTAAAGCAGGAGACTTCTTTCTAAGTGATAGTAG